>DASWDK010000045.1:0-12476 GCA_036395335.1 Thermoanaerobaculia bacterium | reverse complement strand
GGGCGGCGGAGCGACACGGTGGTGAGAGATTCGATCGAAGGAATAGTAAAGCTCACGTAACTTTTCATCAGGCGGCATTTACTAATCTGTGCGCCGTGTCCGAAAAGAAAGCACAGGTTGATTTACGCCCTTCTTACGCCTAGAGTCGGGGAGTGGCGAAGCTCGAATCCACCGACACGCGGATCGTCGCCGCGGGCGCGCGCAAGGAGAAGCTGCGGCAGCGCGCCTGGAATCCTCCCGCTTCGCGCCAGGAGCCGCGTCCGTACGCGGAACTGCGCGCGGCATCCGCCTTTTCCTTTCTCGACGGTTCCTCGCTTCCGGAAGACCTCGTCGAGGAGGCGGCGAACCGCGGTCTCCCGGCGGTCGCTCTCGTCGATACGAACGGGGTCTACGGCGCGCCGAGGTTCTATAAGGCTGCTCAGGCCGCCGGGCTGAAAGCTCTCGTCGGGGCGGAAGTGATCGTCGCAGACGGTCGTCCCGTGGGCAGCCCGGGATCTCTCCCGAAAGCGCAGGGGATTCCTCGCTTCGCTCGGAATGACGGGGGGGGCTCCGCTCGCAATGACAGAAGAAATCGCCTTACGCTCCTCGTCGAGAACCAAACGGGCTACAAAAACCTCTGCCGGCTGATCACCGCCGGCGCCCTCGGTCACGCCAAGGGGGAGGGGCGCGTCTCGTGGGAGGACGTCGCCGCGCACGCGGAAGGCCTGCATTGCCTGACGGGCGGCGAGGAGAGTCCCACCGGGCGCGCACTCGCGCGAAGTGGCCCCGACGCCGCGCGCGAGCTCCTCGAAAGACTCGCCGCGATCTTTCCCGGCCGCCTCTCGGTCGAGCTCCAGCGGCATCACCTTCGCGACGAGGAGCACGGCAACCGCGCGCTCGTCGATCTCGCCCTCCGGCTGAAGCTCCCCCTGGTCGCGACGAACGGAGTTCGCTACGCCCGCGCGCGCGACAAGGACCTCCACGACGTGATGACCGCGTTGCGCCACAAGACCGATCTCGACAAAGCGGGAGCCCTCCTCGCCGCGCAGCGGGAGCGGCACTTCCGGGGCGCAGCCGAGATGTCGGAGCTTTTCGCGGACCTGCCGCGGGCGCCGGATGCCGCGTGGGAGCTTTCTCAGAAGCTCGACTTCACGCTCGCCGACCTCGGATACCGTTTCCCCGACTACCCGCTTCCCGCCGGAGAGACTCCCGCTTCCTTCCTGCGCAAGATCACGTGGAACGGCGCGCGCACGCGGTTCCGGCCGCTCACGGCGCGCGCGCAGGCGCAGATCGCGAAAGAGCTGGACCTGATCGAGAAGCTCGATCTCGCCGGCTACTTCCTGATCGTCTGGGACATCGTCCGGTTCTGCGGGGAGCAGAAGATCCTCGTCCAGGGGCGCGGCTCCGCCGCGAACAGCGCCGTGTGTTATGCCCTCTCGATCACCGCGGTCGACCCGGTGAAGATGGAGCTCCTCTTCGAGCGCTTCCTGTCGGAGGAGCGCGGCGAGTGGCCCGACATCGATCTCGATCTTCCCTCCGGTGTGGAGCGCGAGAAGGTCATCCAGCACGTCTACGAGAAGTACGGCGCGCGCGGAGCGGGCATGACGGCAAACGTAATCACGTACCGCGACCGGATGGCGGCGCGCGAGGTGGGCAAGGCGCTCGGATACTCCCCCGAGCAGGTGGACCGGCTCTCGAAACAGCTCGGAAGCTGGAACTTCGGCGAGATCCGGGAGCCGATCGAGGAGCTCGGCAGCGAAATCGCGGCGGCCGGGCTCGATCCGCGCGACGTTCGCTCGCGTCACTTCATGCGGCTCTGGCTCGACATCCAGAACCGACCGCGCCATCTCGGCCAGCACTCGGGCGGGATGGTCATCGCGGCGGGGCGGCTGGACGAAGTCGTCCCGCTCGAGCCCGCATCGATGCCGGGGCGGGTCGTGGTGCAGTGGGACAAGGATGACTGCGCGGACATGGGGATAGTCAAGGTGGATCTGCTCGGCCTCGGGATGCTCGCGGCGCTCGAAGAGGCGATCCCGATGATCCGGACGCACGAGAAGATCGAGGTGGACCTCGCGCACCTTCCGCCGGACGACCCGGCGATCTACAAGATGCTGAACGAGGCGGACACGGTCGGCCTCTTCCAGGTCGAGAGCCGCGCGCAGATGGCGTCGCTGCCGCGCCACGGGCCGAAGACCTTTTACGACATCGTCGTGCAGGTCGCGATCATCCGGCCGGGCCCGATCGTCGGCGGAATGGTGCACCCGTTCTTCGACCGGAGGCGAGGGCTCGCGCCGGTCGAGTACCCGCACCCGTGCCTCGAGCCGATCCTGAAGCGCACGCTCGGAGTCCCGCTCTTTCAGGAGCAGCTCCTGCGGATCGCGATGGTCGCGGCGGGTTTCACTGGCGGCGAGGCGGAGGAGCTGCGGCGCGCGATGGGATTCAAACGCTCCCAGGAGCGGATGTCGGCGATCGAGGAGAAGCTGCGGCGGGGTATGAGCGAGCGCGGGATCGAAGGCGCGGCGCAGGAGCAGATCGTGAAATCCATCACCTCGTTCGCGCTCTACGGTTTCCCCGAATCGCACGCGGCGTCGTTCGCGCTGATCGCGTACGCGAGCGCTTATCTCAAGGCGCACCATCCGGCCGCGTTCTATGCCGCGATCCTGAACGCGTGGCCGATGGGCTTCTACCATCCCGCGACGCTCGTGAAGGACGCGCAACGGCACGGGACGCCGGTCCGGCCGATCGACGTCGCGCGCTCCGGCTGGACGTGCCGCTGGGAGGAGGGGGCGGTGCGGCTCGGTTTGCGTTTCGTGCAGGGCCTGAAGGAGACGACTGGACAAAGAATCGAAGCCGAGCAGGGGAAAGCGCCGTTCGCCGGCGCCGACGACCTCGCGCGGCGGTGCGCGCTCCACGAGGACGAGCTCGTTCGCCTCGCGTACGCGGGCACGCTCGCTTCGTTCGGCCGGACGCGACGCGGCGCGCTCTGGCAGGTCGCGAAAGTCGCGCGGCCGTCCGGGCCTCTCTTCGCCGGAATGGCGACCGAAGATCCGTCGCCGCTGCCCGACATGACGCCGCGGGAGGAGACGGCCGCCGACTACAAATCCACACAGATGACGACCGGGCCGCATTTGATCGAGCACCTGCGCGGAGAGTTCCGCCGCAAGGGAGTCCTCTCCGCGGCGGAGCTCACGCGGCTGCCGCACGGCGCGCTCGTCCGGGCGGGCGGGGCGGTCATCGTGCGCCAGCGTCCCGGCACCGCGAAGGGATTCGTCTTCCTGACGCTCGAAGACGAAACCGGGATGTGCCAGGCGATCGTCCGGCCCGACCTCTTCCACGAGTACCGGTCCGTCATCGTCGGGTCGGGCACGCTCGTCGTCGAGGGACGTCTTCAGAAGTTGGACGGCACGCTCTCGGTCAAGGGGGAGCGGTTCTGGGGGATCCAACAGTTAGAGGAAGTCCCGAGCCACGACTTCCACTGACGACGATCGAGAGATGACTAACTCCGCCGCGAGCTTGTCATGACTCCGCCTCTACGAAACTTTTCGTTTGCCGCCCCGTAATGGTCTTGCGTGAAGGCGGTCCCGCATCTTCTCGCGCCGCACCCGCGTCCCCCTCGAAGGTCGTACGCGTTCCAGCTCTGAGGAGCGATGACCTCAGAAACCGAAGAGCCGCGGAGTGAAGGTAGCGCCGAATCGTGGAGAACCCTCTTGATCGCGAACACGTAAAAAGAGGAAGCGTGCGATTCGCGGCGGGCCTGATCGTTCTCCTCGTCTGCCCAGCCGCGCTTTCGGCACAATCCGACCTCCCCCCGATCGCAGTCCACCGAACGACCGGACCGATCCGAATCGACGGTGATCTATCGGATCCCGGATGGAAGGGTGCGGCGGTGATCGATCGATTCTGGGAGACCCAGCCCGGAGACAACACGCCGCCGAAGGTCGCGACCTTCGCCTACGTCGCCTACGACGAAAGATACCTGTACATCGGGATCGACGCACGGGACCCGGAGCCGGCGAGAATCCGAGCGCCATACGTCGACCGGGACCAGGTCATTGGAACCGACGACAACATCGCTGTTTTTCTGGACACCCGCAACGACCGGAAATCGGCGGTCGAGCTCCGAGTGAACCCCCGAGGAATCCAAGGGGACGCGAGCTGGAACGATGCGACATTCACGGAGGATTTCTCGCCGGACTATTTTTACGACACGGCAGCTCGGATTATTGACTCCGGCTGGACGGCGGAATACCGGATCCCGTTCTCGTCGCTGCGATATCCCAAGGGGGACCCGCAGACGTGGGGAATCCAGGTCTGGCGTAACTACCCGCGCGATAACCGCTATTTCATCCACTCGAACCCGGTACCGCGGGGCTCGAACTGCGGGCTCTGTCACATCCGCACCATTACGGGATTGACGGGACTGCCGCAAGGCGGTCATCTGATCGTCGCTCCTTACGCAACGGGGACGGAAACCGGACGGCCGCGCGACCCGAGCGCCGACCGTCCCGACTTCGTCAACGAGCCGATCGAAGGGGACGGCGGCCTCGACGTGAAGTGGACGCCCGGGTCGAACCACGCGATCGACGCTACCCTGAATCCCGACTTCTCGCAGGTCGAGGCGGACGTCGCGCAGATCGCGGTCAACCAGCGTTTCGCGCTCTTCTTCCCGGAGAAGCGGCCCTTCTTCCTGGAAGGCGTCGACCTGTTCGAGACGCCAATCCAGGCGGTCTACACACGCACGATCCAGTCGCCGCGATGGGGACTGCGCGCGACCGGAAAGCTCGGTGAGACGGCCTACACGCTCCTCGCCACAGAAGACCGCGGGGGAGGCCTCGTGATCCTGCCAGGCCCGGACTTCTCACTTTTCGCGCCCCAGGATTTCCGTTCGATCGCCGCGATCGGACGCGTCCGTCACAACTTCGGCACTTCGTTTGCCGGCCTTCTCGCGACCGATCGCGAAGTCCGAGGGGGCGGGCACAATCGCTTGTTCGGGCCGGACCTCGAGTGGCGACCGGACCCGAGCAATCGGATCACCGCCCAATTCCTCTGGAGCGACACCCGGACTCCGAACCGGCCGGATCTCGCGGAGGAGTGGGACGGGCGATCCCTCTCCGGCGGCGCGGCCGATCTGCGATGGGCCTACACCGAGCGCGCGCCGGAGGGGTTCCTCCACTACCGCGAGCTCGGCCACGGATTCCGTGCGGACGACGGGTTCATTCCTCAGGTCGGTTTGCGACTGGGCGAGACCTACGCCGCCTGGAAGTTCTTCCCTGAGGGCTTCCTGACTTTCATCCGGCCCCAGATCAATTCTAGGTACTCGGAGACTCGCGAGGGTTTCCTGATCGATCGCAACACAGCGCCCGGTGTCGTCTTTCAGGGCAAGCGGAACCTTTTCGGGGACGTGGAGCTGAACGTGGGCGCCGCGCGGATCGGCGGAACGGTCTTTCAAAGAACAAACCTGTTCTTCCTCTTTCAGGTCGATCCATCCCGCCGGCTTTCCCGCGTCGAGATCGACGGAAACGTCGGGGAGGAGTTCGACTTCGAGAACGGACGCGTGGGCGACGGTGTCCGGCTTTCCGCGGCCATCACCGTGAAGCCCACCGATCACCTCGCCCTCGAGCTGATCGGGAACCGCCAGACCCTCGACGTCAAAGGCGACGACGGCCGCGGGAGACGCCTTTTTACTGCACAGATCGGCCGGGTCAAGGCGACCTATACCTTCTCGGCCCGCGCATTCCTGCGGCTCATCGGACAGAGGGTCGAGACCGATCGGGAGCCATCGCTCTATCGCTTCGAAGTGCCGCGAAAGAGCGGCGGGTTCGACGGGTCCGCGCTCTTTGCTTACAAGCTCAACTGGCAGACGGTGCTCTTCATCGGCTATGGGGACAACCGAACGCTTCGCGCCAACGGTGACCTCATCGCCGCCGGCCGGCAGGTCTTCCTGAAGGTCTCCTACGCGTTTCAGAGCTGACGGGGTCTGATCGGGGGTCGGATTCCGAAGGAGGTCGGATCCCCCGCGCCCTGGTTCTTGGTCCGGGGTCTCTCAAGTTCGTTGACTCTCCGTCCGGGCACCTGTAGCGTTTCCCAAGCTTTTTGATGTCCGACAAGGCGAGAACCGCTTCCGCTTCCGTAGTTCTGATCGCGAGTCCCATCGCGGGCGTGCGGGCGCAGTGGAACCAGGGGCTGCAGGAGAAGTTCCCGGTCTACGAGGCGGCGGAGAGGTCCACGCTCGAAAAGAGCATGGGAAATCTGAAGCCGGCGATCCTACTGCTCGATCTCGCCCTGCCCGGCCTGGGTGGCGTCGAGGGTGTGCCGGCCGTCCAGCGGACCTCTCCGCTCACGTCGATCATCCTGATGACGAGCACTCCCAACGACCGCGAGGGGCTCGCCGCGTTGAAGGTTGGGGCGAGGGGTTACTGCAGCCACGACATGGATCCGAGTCTGCTGCGCAAGGCAGTCATGGTGGTCGTCAAAGGCGAGATCTGGGTCGCCCGGAACGTCTTCGCTCCATTGCTCGAAGAGCTGACGTCATTGACCGAGCGCCGTCACAAGGAGTTCCCGCCGAACCTCGACACGCGGCTGGACCGGTTGACCCCGAGGGAGCGCGAGATCGCGCAGCTGATCGGCGGCGGGGCGAGCAACAAGGAGATCGCGGGGCGGCTCAATATCACGGAGGCCACGGTGAAAGCGCATTTGACTGCAATCTTTCGGAAGCTGGGGCTTTCCGATCGTCTCGGCCTCGCCCTGTTCGTCACCGAGTACAACCGGGTGACGAGATGAGGCGCGCGGGCTCGACGAAGCGGCGCCGCGAACGGGGAGGGCTGGATTGGGTCAAGAAGAGGCCGATTCCCGTCATCAACGTCTTGATCGCGGACTCGGACAGGAGGAGCCGCGCCGCGTGTCTCCGGGCAGTTCAGTCCGTGCGCGGGGTCCGGGTCGTGGGGGAGGCGGCGACCGGACTCGAAGCAGTCTCCGCAACCGCGAAGTTGAAGCCCCGCGTCGTTCTCCTCGATCTGGAGCTTTCCTCCGAGATCGGCCCGAGCCTGATTGCGGTTCTGCGGCGCAAGAGCGCCCGGACGCGAGTCATCCTCCTGGTGGGTCGCGCCTCGGAGGAGCGAATCTTAGAAGCGCTGTCGCACGGAGCGGTCGGCTGCGTGACGAAGAAGAACATCTCACGCTTCCTTCCGGAAGCGCTCGAGGCGGTCTCTTCGGGAGAAGCGTGGATGTCCCGGAAGCTGATCCCCAAGATCATGGACCGCCTTGCGGACTTCACGGCGCGCGTGGAGGGGCGGGGGTAAGAGTCCCGACCCGCCCGATCGCTCGAGAGAGCCAGGGCGAAGAGAGGTGACGGAGTCGCTCCCGGCCGGGCGATTTCCGTTTTACGATCCGATCCGTTGAAACGCGAGCTCGTCCGGGGCATCGGGTGGCTCGACGCCACGGCGCTCGTGGTCGGCTCGATGATCGGCTCCGGGATCTTCATCGTCTCGGCGAAGAGCTCGCGAGTATTGGGCTCCGGCGGCTGGCTCCTGGCCGCCTGGGCGATCGCCGGAATGCTCACGATGATCGCCGCGCTCTGCTGCTCCGAGCTCGCCGCGATGATGCCGAAGGCGGGCGGCCAGTACGTCTTCTTCCGGGAAGCCTACGGGCCGATGTTCGGCTTTCTCTTCGGCTGGACGATGTTCCTCGTGATCCAGACGGGAACGATCGCCGCCGTCGCCGTCGCCTTCGCGAAGTTTCTCGGGGTTCTGTGGCCGGCGATCTCGGAAGCGAAGACGCGGATCGGTCCCTTGTCCGTCTCCGCCGCCCAGGGCGTCGGCGTCGCCGTGATCGCGCTTCTGACGGCGTCGAACGCGACGGGTTTGAAGACCGGCACCGTGACTCAGAACGTCTTCACGCTGGCCAAGCTCGCCGCCTTAGTCGCTCTGACGGTCAGCGGACTGCTCTCCGCCGGAGGAAGAGACGCGGCGCTCCATGCAGGCGGACTCTGGAATGCCGTTTCGCCGGACGGACGCACGCTGGCCGGCACGGCGCTCGTCGCCGCTCTCGGCACGGCGATGGTGGGACCGCTCTTCTCGCAGTCGGCGTGGAACAACGTGACCTTCGCCGGCGAAGAGGTCGAGAAGCCGGGGCGCACTCTTCCGCTCGCGCTCCTGGTGGGATGTCTTCTCGTCACGAGCCTGTACGTGCTCGCGAACCTCGCTTATCTGAACGTCCTGCCGCTTGCCGAGATCCGGCACGCGCCGGCCGATCGCGTCGCGACCGCCGCGGCGACCGCGCTCTTCGGCCCGGCCGCTGCCGGCGCGATGGCTCTCGCGATCATGGTCTCGACGTTCGGCTGTGTGAACGGGCTCATCCTGTCGGGAGCGCGCGTGTCGTTCGCGATGGCGCGCGACGGGCTGTTCTTCCGGCGGTTGGAAAGACTCAACTCGGCCGCCGTTCCCGCCAACGCGCTCTGGGCACAAGCGCTCTGGGCTTCCGTCCTGGCGCTCTCGGGGAGCTACAGCGACCTGCTCGAGTACGTGATCTCGGCCGATATCCTCTTCTACGTCCTCCTCGTCCTCGCGGTGATCGTGCTGCGCCGCAAGCGGCCGGACCTCTCGAGACCCTTCCGGGCGCCGGCGTATCCCTTCCTGCCGATCCTCTACGCGGCGGCCGGCGTGATCCTGATCGCCGTTCTGGTCGCGGGCAACCCGAGAACGACGTGGCCCGGGTACGCGCTCGTGGCGACGGGCGTCCCGGTGTATTTCCTGTGGCGGCGGCGCCGCGTTTCTCCGCGCGTTTCGTGAAGCTCGAGACCCGCGACGTTTCGGAATCCTCCTTCCTCGTGGAGTTTCCCGAAACCTCGGAAGAGGAAGCGAACCGATCCGCGGTCGATCTCGCGGGCCGGCTCATGCGAACGCCGCCACGGGGTCTCCTCGACGCGATCCCCGGCGCGACGACGCTCTTCGTTCTGTTCGAGCCGGGGATCGCCGAACGGGAGAGGCTCGTACGGCGGTTCCGCCGCCTCGCGGAGCAGGCCGGAGCCGCGCCGCCGGAGAGCCGGCGGTTCCGGATCCCGGTCGCGTACGGCGGCGGGAGCGGTCCAGACCTGTACGCCCTCGCACGCGATCGGGGGATTTCCGCCGAGGGGCTCGCCCGGCGGCACGCGGCCTCCGACTACACCGTCGCGTTTCTCGGCTTCTCGCCGGGATTCGCCTATCTCAGAGGACTTCCCCCCGAGCTCTCCGCGCCGCGGCGGGAGAGTCCCCGCACTCGCGTTCCCGCCGGGAGCGTCGCGATCGGCGGCAACTACACCGCGATCTACCCCGCCGAGACCCCGGGAGGCTGGAGACTCATCGGCCGCTCCCCCGTGCGACTCTTCGACGCGACCGCGCATCCACCCGCACTTCTCCGACCGGGTGATCGAGTCTCCTTCGAGGCGGTGACCGAAGCGGACCTTCTCGCTCTGATGGCCGAAAACCGGACGAGAGAGATGTCCGCCGCGCCTGCCGCCGGGGACGCTCTCTTCGAGACGATCACGCCCGGCCTTTTCACCTCCGTCCAGGGAGCGCCGCGCTTCGGACTCGGAGCGAGCGGCGTTGCCGCCGGCGGTGCCATGGACCTTTCCGCACTCGAACGGGGAAACGCGATCGTCGGCAACGCGACCGGCGCGGCGGGGCTCGAGATCACGCTCTCGGGGCCGGAGCTCCGACTTCGGACCGACGCGGTCCTCTGCGTGACGGGAGCGGACCTCGGCGCGCACTGGAACGGCAACGCCGTGCCGCTCGACACGGCCTTACCGGGGAAGGCGGGAGATCGAGTCGCGTTCGGCTACGCGGCCGCCGGGATGCGTGCGTACCTTTGCGTGGAGGGGGGACTCGCGCTGCCTCTGCCCGGCGAGCCGGTCCGACGGCTCGCGAAAGGCGACCTCGTCCGGAGGAGCCGGACGCGGGGGCCCGCGACTCCGGGGGTTCCAGCGAAAGCGATTTCCCCCGCGCGCGACGGGGACCGGACGCTGCGCGTTCTCGCCGGGCCGCAGCCGTCGTTCTTTCCGCAACGAGCGGCGGACGTCTTCTTCTCCGCGACCTACCGCGTCTCGCCAGACAGCGACCGCCGGGGAATCCGCCTGGACGGCCCGTCGATCGAGCTCTCGGAGCCGCCTGACATTCCCCCGGAGGGAACGGCGCTCGGCTCCATCCAGGTTCCGGCGAGCGGTCTTCCGATCGTGCTCGGCCCGGACCGGCCGGTCACCGGCGGATACGCGAAGATCGCGACAGTCATCGCCGGGGACTGGCCGCTCCTCGCCCAGGCTCCTCCCGGAACTCCCGTGCGGTTCCGGCGAGTCGGTCTCGAGGAAGCCACTCGGGAGTCGCGGTAGTCCGGCTCGGCGTTGGACCTTGGAACTCCGGACCTTGGACTAACATGACTCTGTCGTGAGCGTAGACCTGAACGCCGACGTCGGCGAGGGCATGGACGACGGGACGCTGATGCCCTACATCACGTCGGCGAACGTCGCGTGCGGGATGCACGCCGGCGACCCCACGACGATGGATCAGACGGTCGATCTCGCGCTTTCCCGCGGCGTGCGTGTCGGGGCGCACCCCGGCTATCCCGACCGCGAGAATTTCGGTCGTGCGGCGATGAAGATGTCGTCCGACGAGATCGAGAATCTCGTCGTCTACCAGGTCGCCGCGCTCGAGGGCTTCGTCCGTTCGCGCGGCGCCCGACTGACGCACGTCAAACCGCACGGCGCCCTCTATCACCGCGGCGCCGAGTTCCCCGACGTGGCGCGAGCCATCGCGGACGGCGTGCGGCGGGTCGGGACGCAGCTCGTCCTGATCGGGGCGGCGGGGTCGATGCTGATCGGCGCCGGCCGCGATGCCGGCCTGCCGGTCGCCGAAGAGGCGTTCGCGGATCGCCGTTACCGTCCGGACGGTACGCTCGTGCCCCGCGGACAGCCCGGCGCCTTGCTGACCGATCCCGAGGAGGCGGCCGAACAGGCCGTGCGTCTCGCACGGGATGGGGTCGTGCTCGCGGAGGACGCGTCGACGATCACCGTCCGGGCAGACACGATCTGCCTCCACGGCGACACTCCGGGCGCCGCAGAGATCGCGAAAAAGATTCACGAGAGATTCCGGACCGCGGGCATTCGGATCGCCCCGCTCGACGTCGCGTTGCTGACCCGGCGCGAGACGGGCGCGGCGTGAGGGAGGATCCCGCAGAGACCGGCGCGGGCGTGCTCGAAGACGCTCCGGATCCGGGGTGGAAAGATCGGATCGCCACGGTCGGGCGCGCGGCACGCGCGCTCGCCGCCACGCGCGTCGAGATCTTCCGCGAGGAGCTCGCGCAGAAGGGATCGCACTTCGGAAAGGCGGCGGCGGGCCTCTCGCTCGCCGCTCTGTTCGGGGTGCTCGGTCTCCTGCTCCTGACGGCGCTCGTCGCCGCCGTGCTCGCGAAACTTCTCGGCGGTCCGATCGCCGGACTCACCGCGGCGTTCGTCCTCTACATGGTCATCGGATCGGCTGCAGGCTTCTTCGGGTGGAAGGCGCTCTCGCGCGTCCGTCCCTTCGACTTTCCGGCGACGCGCGACGAGCTTCGACGGGATCTCGAGGCCGTCCGCGAGGAAGGATCCCCGGGCGATCCTCTTCCGGCGACTGCCGAGACGCCGGCAGCCGAGAAGGCGAGCAAGACCTCCGAGGAGCACGGATCGCGGATCAGCGATCTCGAGGAGCGCTTCCGGGCGGGCTCGGAATGAGAGAAACCAGAAAGACCCGGATCGACGGGCTCCGGCGGCGCGGCGAGTTCGAGCGCGACGTTCTCGCGCGCGAGGTCGCCGGGCTGCGCGCGGAGATCGAGCGGACCGGATCCCGCTGGAAGACGGCCGGGTGGATCGCGGGCGGCCTCGCGGCGGCCTGGACGGTCGGCAACAAGCTCTTCGGAAAACACTCGCTCTCCGCGAAGGTGGGCCGCCTCGCCTCGGCTGCCTCGGTGCTCTTCGGGCTGGGACGAGCGGTCGGCCGGGCCCGAAAATTCTGGTAGAACCTCCCTCTCCGACCGTCATCCGCCGGGTTCTTTTTGACCTTTCGCGCGGACAGCGCCGCCGCGTGTCCTGACGCTAAGTCCTTTCTTCCAAGTAACATCAGGCTGGCACTGGCATTGCCCCTCCAAACGATGCCGCTGGAGCGGCGGGAGGTCAAGATGCAAAAAGCGATTCGAATTGCGATCGGCAGCGTTGCCCTCGCGGCCGCCCTGGCGTTCTTCGTCTCGTCTTCGGTTCAGGCACAGGTGCGCTTCTCCGGAAGGTTCCGGCTGCCGCACGGATCGATCTCGGTCGGCGTCGGCGATCCGTATTACGGCGGCTACGGCTCTTACGGATATCGGGCGTTTCCGGTCGGATCTTACGTGCCCTACGGGTACCGCGTGATCTACCGGCCGCGCCTCGGCCACGGCTTCGTCTATCGCTCTTACTGGATTCCGGTCCGCCGATATCGCACCCGTTACATCGTGGTGGAGAGGCC
>DASWDK010000044.1:0-13127 GCA_036395335.1 Thermoanaerobaculia bacterium | reverse complement strand
CCCCGACCGTGATGCCGCTGCCGTCGAGACCCGTGGCGGCGCGCACATCATCGGAGCCCAGGCTGACGTCGCCCTGGCTCACGACGCTGCCTTGCGAGGCCACCCGCAGCTTGGCGAGCACCGGGTCCCCGAACTTCAGAGATGGCAGCGCGGCGAGGTCACCGAGGACGCGTACCGGCACCTGCGCTGAAACCAGCGGACCGGTCGCCTTGATGTCGACTGCGCCGAGTGTCGCGAGGCTGCGCTGTAGGCCCACGGGGTCATTTGCGTACAGATCGACGCCGACTTTGCCGCCGTGCACGTTGAGGACGGGGTTGCGAGTCCGGAACGCTCTCTTGTCTGGCGACCGCTGAAACTCCTCGTACAGGTTCGCGAGCCAGGGTCCGAGCTTCTCCAGGGAACCGTTCTTCGCCGGGTCGACGAGCTGCTCTTCGGGAGTGGCAGGCGCCGCGATGGCGAGAGGCACCGCACTCATGAATAACGAAAGCGTGAGCATGAAGCCCAGTCTCATGCGGACTGGCATATACCCTCCCTTTCTCACTGTGTGCCGCGTTGCTCTGCTGATTGGACCAGGTCGCTTGGTTCCAAAAGCCGGTGCCTTGCCAGTTTTGCGACGCCCCAACGCGCTCGATTGTGGCGATCGCCATGAGAAGAGCAAAAACCAAACAGGCACCGACCTCCCTCGACCTCGGTCTCTGATCTTTGGTCCCCGATCTTTCGTCGTTCGTCCTGGGTCTTTGGTCGTCTAGTGGGCGACCTCGTGCGCCGCGGGCTCCTCTTCGACCGCTTCCTCCGTTTCCGTTCGCGCGGGGGCTTCGGCCCGGACCCTCTCGTATTCCGAGAGAATGCGCCGCTCCATCCGTTCCCGGGTCTCGCGGTTCAGGGGGTGGGCAATGTCCTTGAACTCCCCGTTCTTTTTGCGCTTGGACGGCATGGAAACGAAGACCCCGTTGGGGCCCTGGATGACTTTCAGATCCGACACCAGAAAGCAGTCGTCGAGGACGATCGAGACGTAGGCTTTCAGCCTCTCTTCCTCGACGGGAAAAACCTTTACCTGGGTGATCTCCATTGGGAACCTCCCGAAGATTCGGTTCGGAGTCGGTACTCTTCGCGGGTCAGGGTCCGACAACGAAAGACCCGAGCGTCCGGATGCCGCGCGGCAAGACGTTCCTCCGCGTCCGCAGCCGCGCCCACCAGGACGATCGCGGAACCCGAGCCCGTGATGGCGGATTCGGGGGCGAGGGAGCGCGCGGAATCGAGCAAGACACTCATCTCCACCCTCGTCTCTAGCACGGCCAATGCCAGATCGTTCGGTCCGAAAAACTTGCCCGACGACTCGACTTCGAGGACGGCGGGAAGCCGCCGATCGACAGATCCGGAGGCAAGGCGCCGATGCATCGCGTAAACCTCCGCGGTCGAAAGAGAGAAGGGAGGAACGAGAACGAGGAGATCCGCCGGCGCGGAATCGCCGAGTGGTGTCACGTGCTCGCCGCGGCCGCTCAATTCCGCCTCGCCGCCGACGAGAAAGAACGGGACGTCGCTGCCGAGAGAAGCAGCAACCGCCGCGAGATCCTCGCGGGTGAGTCGGGCGTTCCAGAGCTCCGAAAGGAGCGCGAGCGCCCGAGCGGCGTCCGAGCTGCCTCCTCCCAGACCCGCGCCCGGCGGGATCTCCTTGTCGAGCCGGATCGTCGCGTGCGCGGGCCGGCCGAGGTGATTCGCGAGAGCACGCCCGGCGCGGACGACGAGGTTGGATTCATCGCAGGGAATGGGAAGCCCGCTGCACGAGAGTGCGAGATCTTCATCTCCCGCCTCGACCTCGATTCCGTCGGCGAGATCGATCGCGACGACCCGGGAACGGATCTCGTGATAGCCGTCGGAGCGGAAGCCGCCCACTCTCAGCTCCCGGTTGATCTTCGCCGGGGCCCGGGCGGACAGCTTCACGGAGACGTCGAAGGAGAATCCGCCGGCTCCCGCGCGATCAGCGTGAGCTCGAGACGTCTTCCCGAACGCCGGTCGACGATCGCGATCCGTTCGGGCCAGGGATCGAGCCGCCCGGAATACGTCGCCAGGAGGTCCGCCTCGGGCCGCGCGATGCGGAGCGTCTCGAGCCGCGCCTGCGAGAGCTCGAGGACGCCCTCGACCTCGTCCTTGCCCGGGAAGCGCAAAAGGGTTTGTCCGTTCCGCGCGCCGGCGACCCAGGGCTCCGCCCGCCAGACGCCGGCGAGCACGGCTCGCAGCTCCTCGGCGTCGAGCGGGATCGGCCTCGCGCCGCGCGCTTCCAGAACTCCCGACGAATAGCGGGCGAGCGGCGATCCGAAAGGCCCGGAGAGCGTCGCCTCCAGCCTCCCCGGCAGCGCCACGACGGCGAGCGTCCCGGGAATCTTGACGAGCCCTTCGGACATGCGCGCGTCGTACAGAAGACGAACCGGGCCGAGTGAGTCGGCGCGATCGAGGGCATCTTTCCAGGCGTCGAGCGCCCGGCGCGAGTCCTCCACTCCCGCGGGTCCGAAGGCCGGAGTGCGCGAGGCGCACGAGCAGGTCGCGCCGGCGAGAAGTGCGATGAGAAGCCCGGCACGCAGGCGCACGTGGGTCCCTGGGTCCTGGTTCTAGCTTTTCCGGGCGAGGCGGGCGAGCTTCTGCCGGACCTTTTCCGGCTCGTCGTGCTTGAGCTCGAGCGCCCGCTCCCAATGCGCGATCGCCTTCTGAGCGTCCCCCTGGCGCTCAGAGAGATCACCCAGGTGCTCTTCGATCGTGGGGTCGTCCGGGTCGTACTCCTTGGCGGCGGAGAGGTAGTTCCCGGCTTTCTCGAGACGGCCGAGCCGGAAGTAGACCCAGCCGAGCGAGTCGAGGTAGGCGCCGTTGCGAGGCTCACGCGCCACCGCCTTCTCGAGGAGCTCCCGCGCCTCCTCCAGCCGCGTGCCCCGGTCGGCCCACATGTATCCGAGATAGTTCTGCGCCGCCGAATCGTTCGGTCGTCCCTGGAGGAGCTTCTGGAAGATCTTCTCCGCCTCTCCTGCGGCTCCGGTTCGCTCGAGGGCGGCCCCGAGCCGGAACAGCGCTTCCGAGCTGTCCGGAAAACGGACGGACGCATCGCGCGCCACGCGCCCCGACGCCGCGAAGTCTTTGACCCGAGCGTAAACGTCCGCCGCCGCGAGAACGTCCTCGACGTCCTGCGAGGCAGCGAGCTTGCCGAGCGTCTCTTCCGCCTTCTTCTTGTCTCCCGAGCGGTACTGGAACTCGGCGACGAGCGCGGTCCACTCCGGTTTGTCCGGCTCCGCCGCGGCGGCGGCGCGTGCGACCTGGAGACCGGCGGCGAAATCCTCCTTCTCGCGTGCGGCCGTGCCGTGGATCCGGACGGCTCGCGGGTTCACCGTGCCCTGTTTCACGGCGAGAGGGGCGAGGATCTGCATCCCCCGCGCGGAGTCCTTCTGGAGGACCGCCAGATATCCGAGCTCGACGTTCGCGGCGTCGCGGGCTGGGATCTTGCGGGGGTCGTCCCCTGCCCGGCGGATCGCGTCTTCGAGGAGCGTCTTCGCATCGGGATAGCGCCTCTCCCGCAGCAGCTCGCCGACGAGCGCTCGCCGCGTCGTGTCGTCGTCCGGATCCTCGACGACGAGCGAGCGAAGAATCCTTTCGCCTTCCGGCGAGCTTCCCTTCTCGAACAGCACCTGTGCGAGAAGGCGGCGAATCGCCCGGTTCTCGGGGCGCTTGGCGGCCAGGTCCCGGGCGCGGCGCTCGGCTTCCGCGAAACGGCCGGCCCGGGCCAGGTCGAGCGTGACCCGCTCGGGAATCGCAGAGTTCTCCGGGTCGGTCTTCTCGAGTATCTGGAGGAGCTCGAGAGCCCGGTCCAGCCGATCGTCCTCCTCGTAGAGGTCGATCAGCGCGGCAGCGGTTTCCCGGTCCGCCGGGTTTTCCTCGAGGAGGGCGCGGTAGATGGCCTCCGCTTCCTTCACGTGACCGCTCTTGGCCTTCGCTTCTGCCGAGAGGCGCGCGAGCGCCGGTTGCGCCGGCTCTCCCGCCTCTTCGAGCACCCGGGAGGCCTCCGCCGGCCGCCCCCGGGAAAGGAGCGCCCGAGCGAGCGGGGCCGCGATCGAGGGATCTCCCGGAGAGAGCTTCCGCGCCGCTTCGAGCTCGGCGATGGCGACGTCCAACCTCGACGGATCTCTTTCGGAAGCTCCGAGCTCGAGCGCCCCGAGCAGCCGGCGTCCCTCGACGAACTGCGGATCGGTCCGCACGACCTCGCGCGCCTGCTTGATTGCCTCGTCCGGCACGTTTAAGTCGCGCAGGAGCTGCGCGTACTCGAACCGGACGACCGGGTCCTCGGGGACGAGCGCGATCACTTTGCGGTAGAGATCGAGAGCCTCCCGATAGCGGCCGTCGGCGATCGCCGTCCGGGCGCGCAGAAACGCCTTGCGGGTCTCCCGCAGGTCGGCGGCTCCGAGCGATCCCGACGCGATCAGAAAAGCGAGTCCGGCGGCGGCGAGGCGAGTCTTCATGGAAGCGCAAACGCCGGGAGAACGATCTTCATGCCCGCGGCGAATGTAGCATGCGGCTCCCATCTCGCCGCGGCGAGTCCGACGTTCGAAGTCCAGAGCCCGAAGTCCGCCGAAGTGACTTTGTCTCAGAGATATAATGCCAGCAGGTTTCCGGAGGAGGGCAATGATCAAAGCCGACATCGTCGACCTCGTCGTCGACCTCGCGAAGATTCCTCGCGCCAAGGCGGCAACCGCGGTCGAGACGGTGATCGAGTCGATGCGCTCCGCGCTCGGAGCAGGCGATCGCATCGAGCTTCGCGGCTTCGGCGTCTTCCAGGTCAAGCGGCGCAAGCGGGGCATCGGACGCAATCCCAAGACCGGAGTCGAAGTGACGATCCCTCCCGGCAACACGATCCGCTTCAAGCCGGGGAAGGACCTGCGCGACCTGCCGTAGCAGGTTTCGGGCGTGAACGCCCGCTCCTCAAGCGGAATCCGCCTGATGGAACCTTCGACCCCGCCTCCCGGGCCCTTCTCGTCCCCGCCGAACTGGGAGCGAAGGCGGCGCTGGAAAATCCCGGAACACCCGCTGTTTCACCTTCTGCTGCTCGCGCTGACTCTGATCACCACGACCATTTTCGGCGGCGCCGTCTTCTCGAGAGGGGGCGGACCCTTGCGCGGAGGTCGCTTTACAGACGGACTGGAATTCTCCATTCCACTCCTTCTCATCCTGGGCGTGCACGAGCTCGGCCACTACGCGGTCTGTCGCCGCCACGGGGTGGCGGCCACCCTCCCGTACTTCCTTCCGGCGCCGATTCCGAATCTGATCGGCACGTTCGGCGCGCTCATCCGCATCAAGGAGCCGATCCGGGACAAGCGCGCGCTGCTGGAGATCGGCGCGGCGGGGCCGCTCGCCGGCTTCTTCACCGCCCTTCCGTTTCTCGTGTACGGCGTGACCCGCGCGAAGCCGGTCGCGCCGTCTGTGGCCCCCGGCTCGGTTCTCTTCGAATACCCGATCATCGTGCGATTCGCGCAGGATCTTACCGGCGCCGGCCGCTACACGAGCGCCGCGGTGCAGGAGCATCCCGCGTTCATGGCGGCGTGGTTCGGGCTTCTCGTCACCGCGTTGAACCTGTTGCCGATCGGGCAGCTCGACGGCGGCCACGTGATCCGTGCAGCTCTCGGACGCCGTCAGCCGATCGCCTCCTACGGGGTTCTGCTTCTGGCGGCCCTCTCCGCGTCGCGCGGACCCATCTGGGCCTTCTTCTCGTTCTTCACGGCCCTGTTCCTGGGCGTCGCCCATCCGCCCGTCGAGAACGACGACGATCCGCTGCCGTTCGGCCACCAGATGATCGCGCTCCTGTGCCTGGCCGTGTTTCTCCTCTGTTTCACGCTCGTGCCGATCCGGATGAACTAGAGGGTCAGGTCTCCACTTGCCACTTTGCGGTGCAAAGTGGCAAGACCCCTGCTTCTCTGTCAGGCCCTGCCCGGCTCGTGAAGACCTGATCCCGTCCCGAGGTCGAGCACGAACGTCGCCGGGCCGTCATTGACGAGCGAGACCTGCATGAACTCACCGAAGACGCCAGTCGCGATCGGGACCCCATGCCGGGCGAGCGCCGCGACGAAGCGTTCATAGAGCGGTTTTGCCTCTCCACCGGCGAGTGCGCGCTCGAAGCCGGGACGTCGGCCGCGAGAGAGGTCGGCCGGCAGCGTGAATTGAGAGACGACGAGCACGCTTCCCCCGACGGCCGCGAGATCGAGGTTCATCTTTCCGTTCTCGTCGTTGAATACACGCAAGCCGTGCACTCTCCGCGCGGCCTCCTCCGCGGCCGCGGCGTCATCTCCTTTCTCGGCGCCAAAGAGCACGAGAAAGCCCCGTCCGATCCGGCCAACGCTTTCATCCCCGACCCGGACCTCCGCTTCGGAGACCCGCTGAATCACAAGCCTCACGGAGATGCACCGGGGCGTCGGGGCGCACGCATCCGCAGGAGACGCACGAACTCCCGGGGCTCGGTCGAGCGCAGCAGCATCGCTACTCCGAGGTAGACGATCATTCCGACGATCGTCGCGACCGCGAGAAAGAGAAGCCTCTCTCCGGCGGTGCGAGGGGCGTACGCCGTCAGCACCCAGGCGGCGCCGCGCCCCGCGATCAACGCCATGGCCGCCGACGCGGCGAGGACCCGCGTCAGCGTCGCCGCGAGCTCCTTCAATCCGAGCTGTCCTTCGCGGCGCCGCAGGAAAGCGAGCAGCAGAACGAAGTTCGCGATGGCCCCGCACGACGTCGCGAAGGCGACCGAGGCGACTCCCCAGGGCCTCAATGCAATCGAGACCGAGACGAAGACCGCCAGATCCGCCGCCGCGCAGAGAACCGGCGTGCGCGTGTCCTTCCGGGCGTAGTGGGCGAAAACGAGGAGGCTGCTCGAGGAGATGAAGAAGAGACCGATCGCGTAGAAGGAGAGCGCCTGTGCGGTCGCGGCGGTGGCCGTTGCCCCGAAACGGCCTCCCTGGAAGAGCGCTGCGATGACCGTCTCGCGAAGCACGGCCAGGCCGACCGCCCACGGAATGGTGACGAACGCGACGAGACGGAGACCGAAGCGCAGCGTGTCCTTGAACGGGCCGCGGTCCTCTTCGAGCGCCTGCTGGGCGAGCAGCGGAAGAATCGCGGTGGAGACCGAAATGACGAATCCCCCGCGGACGAGTTCGATCACGCGATTGCCGAAGGTCAGGTAGGAAACGGCTCCGTCTCCGAACACCGAGGCGAAACGGGTGGAGAGCGCGATCGTGATCGCATAGATCCCGAACCCGAAGAGACGCGGGACGAGAAGGAAGAAAACCGCCCGCACGGCCGGATCAGAGAAGCGCACGTTCCATTTCCCGATTGCCGACAGCGAGCGCGCCGACGGAATCTGGACCGCCATCTGGAGGATCCCGCCAATGAGCACGCCCACCGCGAGAGCAACGGTTGGTTCGCGAAAACGCGGGGCGAGAACCACCGCCCCGAAGATGATCGCCAGGTTGAGAAGAATCGGCGACATCGCCGAGATCGCGAACCGCCCGTGTGCGTTCAGGACGGCCTGAAGGAGCGCGGCGACCGAAATGAAGCAGAGGTAGGGAAACATGAGGCGCGTCAGGTAGACCGTGAGCGGGATCTTCCCGGGCGTCGACGCAAAGCCCTTGGCGAGGAGGCGCACGATCGCCGGCGCGAACAGAATCCCGGAGACGGTGATGGCGGAAACGATCAGCGTGAGGGCGGACAGGATCCGGGCCGCGAAGACGCGCGCGTCCTCGACGGAGCCGTTCTTGCGTCGCTCGGCATAGGAAGGAATGAAGACCCCCGGCAGCGCTCCTTCGGCCACGAGCTGTCGGAGGAGGTTCGGGATTCGAAACGCCGTGTAGAAGACGTCGGAGGCCGCACTCGCCCCGAAGAACGCGGCAATGGTCTTGTCTCGG
This sequence comes from Thermoanaerobaculia bacterium, assembly GCA_036395335.1. Taxonomy (GTDB): domain Bacteria; phylum Acidobacteriota; class Thermoanaerobaculia; order UBA5066; family Gp7-AA6; genus Gp7-AA6. The sequence continues at coordinate 5,205 of DASWDK010000044.1, read as the reverse complement.
GCGTATCCGGTCAGCCGGGACGCGAGCGTCAGGAGCGTGATGACCGACGCGGAACGGACCAGCTTTCCGCGCGCCTCCTCCGCCGGCAGCAACGCGTCGGTCACTTCGGGGAGTCGTTCATCGGCTCGCGACATTCTAAGAGTAGCAGCGAGTGCGGGAGAGAGAGGCCCGCGCCGCGCCCGGACATCATTTGTCTCCGGGGCGCGGGATATTCTTCGAAGCACATGAAAGGAGAGAGGAACACATGGCCAGCGTCAACAAAGTCATTCTGATCGGAAACCTCGGAAAGGACCCGGAGCTCCGAACGACCCCGCAGGGGACCTCACTCGCGAGGTTCTCGGTCGCCACGACCACGACCTGGAAAGACGCCTCCGGCGCGAAGCAGGAGCGCACCGAGTGGCACGACATCGTGGCCTGGGAGCGGCTCGCGCAGATCTGCGGCGAGTATCTGCACAAGGGGAAAATGGTCTACGTCGAAGGCAGTCTGCAGACCCGGAGCTGGGAGGACCAGAACGGGCAGAAGCGATACAAGACGGAGATCAAGGCGAACAACGTCGTGATGTTGTCGCCCCCCCCGTCGCGGTCGGACGCGGTGCGTCCACCGGTACACGACGAGAGCGAGGCGGCAGAGCCGGTCGCCGCCTACGACGACGACGTGCCCTTCTAAACAAGTCGCGGGGACAGGCCCCGCAAGGGCCTGCACCCGCCGCCTTATTCAACGTCGCGGGGACAGGTCCTGCGGACCTGCAACCGCGTCCTTATTCAGCGATCCGCTCGCGAAGAGCAGCGACGTCCGCCGAGATCTCTTCGAGCGGGCGACCAGGTCGCGGCGCGCCGCGCTCGAGAGCGCGGAGCCGTTCGACGAATGCGTCGATCCGCCGCGCGGCCTCCGCGCGCCGCGGCGCGGGAACTCCCGCCTCGACCCGGGCGACGCATTCGGGATACTCCTCGAGGCGCGAGCACACGAAGACGAGGTCGCATCCGGCACGAACGGCGGCCGCCGATCGGTCCGCGAGGTCACCAAACAGGGCGAGTGCTCCCATCTCGAGGTCGTCGGAGAACGCGACACCTTCGAAACCGACCTCGCCGCGCAGGAGTCGCGTGGCGGTTTCGGGCGAAAGAGAGGCCGGAAGCCGGTCCGCTCCGCTCGCCGCGTGCGACACCATGATGGCGCCGGCGGTGTCCTTCAGCGCCCGGAAGGGCGCGAGGTCTCTGTCCTGTTCCGCTTCGTCGTCCGGCAGAAAGGGAAGCGCCCGATGCGTGTCGCGGCCGGCGCGCCCCAGCCCCGGAAAGTGCTTGAGGCAACCGGCGACGCCGCGGGAGTGGAGTCCCTCGAGAAAGTCTTCGGCGGCCGCGATGATCCGGTCTGGCTCTTCCGCCGCCGCCCGGTCGCCGAGCACGCTTTCTCCGGCGCCCGGAAGCCTTCGATCGACCACGGGAGCGAGATCGAGCCGGACGCCCACGCGCGCGCACGATTCCGCTGCGAGCTCGCCGGCGCGCCGGGCCAGTCGGGACCGAGCGGCTCCGTGGAAGGAGGGGAACGGTCCGGCGAGATCCCGCAGCCGGTCCACCGGACCGCCTTCCTGGTCGATCGAGAGGAAGGGCCGGCCCGGAAGCGCTCCGATCTCCGCGGCGAGGTCCGTGACCTGTCGCTCGCTTTCGATGTTGCGTTTGAACAGGATGACCGCGCGGGGAGGATGTCTCTGGAGGATCGCACGCTCGCTCGGATCGAGAGTGGGCCCGGCGATCCCGACGCCGAAGAGGCGCGACGCGGCGCCGCTCACCCCTTGAGCCGTTCCTGGAGCGAGGCGAGAAGGGCGAGCGCCGCGATGGGAGTCAGCCGATCGAGGTCCGCTGCCCGGAGCTTCTCGAGGACGAGCTCTTCCGCCCCGGAAAAGAGCAGCAGCTGCCCTTCTCCCGCGCTCTCCCCCGCGCGGCGAGCGATCACGGGGGCTCCCTGGACGTCCAGCTCCTGTTTTTCGAGGTTCGAGAGCACTTCGCGCGCGCGGCTGGTGACGGAGGCGGGCAGTCCCGCCAGCTCCGCGACGTGGATGCCGTAGCTGCGGTCGGCGGCGCCCGACACGACCTTCCTCAAAAAGACGACGCGGCCCCCGATCTCCTTGACCGCCATGGTGGCATTGGCGACGGCCGGCTTGACCAGCGCGATTTCGGTCAGCTCGTGGTAGTGGGTCGCGAAGAGCACGAAACCGCGTTGGCCGGGCGCATCGTGCAGGTGCTCGACGAGCGCCCATGCGATCGAGAGGCCGTCGAACGTCGACGTACCACGCCCCACTTCGTCGAGCAGGATCAGGCTGGCGGGGGTCGCGTCGCGCACGATCGCCGCGGCTTCGAGCATCTCGACCATGAAAGTGGACTCGCCCTTCAGGAGGTGGTCCGCGGCGCCGACCCGCGTGAAGATCCGGTCGACCGGCGAGAGCTCGGCTTCCGCGGCCGGGACGAACGACCCCATCTGAGCGAGCAGAACGATCGTCGCGACCTGGCGCAGGTACGTGGACTTGCCCCCCATGTTCGGCCCGGTCAGGACGACGATGCGCCTTTCCGACGACAGATCGCAGTCGTTGGGGACGAAGGGCTCGTCGCGGCGATGGCTCTCGACCAAGGGATGACGGCCTTCCGAGATTCGGATCCTCGGACTGCGGGAAAGCTTCGGCCGAACCCAGCGCCCGGTCTCGGCGACCTCCGCCAGCGCCGCGAGGAGGTCGATCGCGGCGATTGCCGCAGCGCCTCTCGCCATTCGGTCGGCGCCTTGGGCGAGATCGGTCAACAGCTCGGCGTAGAGGCGCGTCTCGATCTCGCCGATCCGATCTTCGGCGCCCAAGATCTTCTCTTCGAGCTCCTTCAGTGCCGGGGTCACGAAACGTTCGGCGTTCGCGAGCGACTGCCTCCGGATCCATTCCGCGGGGACGCGATCCCGGTGAGCGGCGCCGACTTCGAGCGAGTACCCGAACACCCGGTTGAACTTGATCTTCAACGTCGCGATCCCGGAACGGCGCCGTTCCTCGGCTTCGATCGCGAGGAGTGCCCCTTGAGCTCCGCGGCGCAGCTCGCGGAGCGAGTCGAGCTCGCCATCCGCGCCGGCACGGATGGCGCCTCCGGCGGACGCGAGCGCGGGAGGTTCGGCCGCGAGCGTCTCCCCCACGCGGATTGCGAGGTCGGATAGATCCGGGATGCCGTCGAGCAGGCGTCGCAGACGGGCCGATGCGAGCGATTCACCGGCGGCTCGAAGTCCCGGAATGCGCCGCAATCCCGCCGCCCATGCCGCCACGTCCCGAGGGCCGGCGGTGCCGACCGCGATGCGGCCGAAGGAGCGTTCCAGGTCTCCCACTCCGCCGAGCTCCTTCTGGACCGCTCCGCGCACGTCGGCGTTCCCGACGAGCTCCTCGACGGCGTCCCAGCGATCCTCGAGCTCGACCGCGTCGAGACAGGGCCGGCTGATCGCGTCCTTGAGCCCCCGAGAGCCCATCGGGGTCCGCGTCCGGTCGAGCAGCGAGCACAGGCTCGAGCGGGGGTCGCCTTCGGAAGACTCGAAGAGCTCGAGCGTCGCGATTGCGGCCGCGTCGAGACGCATGCGTTCGTCGAAGTGGAGCGGCTCCGGCTCGAGCACGTGTGGGAGCCCGCGCGGCCGCATTTCGCGGGCGTACGCTCGAGCGGCGGCCGCCGCGGCGTGCGCGGCGGCGTCGCTCGACGAGAGGCTTTCGAAGGCCGCTTCGGTTCGCGCCCGCTCGAACCACCGGAGGGGCCGGCGGCTGACGGGGACGTCGGAGGAGAACGGGAGCTCTCTCCCCTCCGGGAGGAGCGCCTCGCGCGGACGGAAGAGCGCGAACGCCTCCGCGAAGCGCGCGGGAGCAAGGCGGCCGGCGTGGAAACGTCCGGTCGACAGATCGAGAAACGCGAGCCCCCACTCTCCTTCTGCGGGCGTCACCGCCGCCAGGAAGCAGGCGGCGCCCGGGAGAAGCGCTTCGGGATCGAGAACCGTTCCGGGAGTGACGACCCGAGTGATGTCGCGCCGGACGAGGCCCTTCGCCGCGCGCGGATCCTCGACCTGGTCGCAGATGGCGACCTTGCGCCCTGCGGCGACGAGCCGTGCGATGTGCTGATCGGCACTTTGCCAGGGCACGCCGCACATCGGCGCCTCGATGTCGGAGTCGCGATGCCGGGCGGTCAGGGCGATTCCGAGCAGCGGCGCGGCCTCGCGCGCGTCGTCGAAGAACATCTCGTAGAAGTCCCCCATCCGGTAGAACAGGATGGCGTCCGGCACGCGACTCTTCATCTCGAAGTACTGCCGGAGCATCGGTGTGACGCGCGAAGGAGGCGAGCTCACCGGGGTGGTAGCATAACCGCGCCCCACTCCGCGGGCCCGTTCGGATGCAAGTCCTCGCACTGGATACGGCAAGCCCCCTTCCCTCGGTCACGCTCTACGCCCGCGGCGAAGTATGGGAGGAGCGCCTGCCGGACGACCGTCGGTCCTCCGAAGAGCTTCTTCCCGCGGTCTCGCGCTGCCTCGCGGCGGCGGAGATTGAACTCGCCGACTGTCAGCGCATCGCCGTCTGCGCCGGCCCCGGCTCGTTCACCGGCCTTCGCATCGGGCTCGCGACCGCATGGGCCCTCGGGCGCGCCGCGCGGATCCCGGTCGAGACCGTTTCGACGCTCGAGGCGCTCGCAGAGACCGCACGCGACCGTGGGTCGCCGAGCGTGGCGGCGGCGCTCGACGCGGGCCGCGGCCAGGTGGTTCTGGGCGTCTTTTCGTTCGAAGGCGGGCGGGCGCGGCCGGTGCACCCCCCCGAACGAATCTCGCTGGCCGAGGCGAGGGAGAGTGCCCGGAGAGTCGGCAGCGTGGCTCTCCCGGCAGATCTTCTTTTTTCCGACGGCGAGCCGCCCGGTCAGTCGCCTTCCCTCGCCCTCGCTCTCTCCGTCGCCCGCGCGCCGGGAGAGGCGGTCGCGACGCTCGAGGGTATCTACTCGCGGCCGAGCGCCGCCGAGGAGAAGCGTGGCGCTCCGTAAGCCGGAACCGTCCGATTACACGATCCGGCCCGCGGACGCCGGTGACTTGGACGAGATCGCGCGGATCGAGCGCGAGTCTTTCCGGATCCCGTGGAAGCGCGAATTCTTCGAGGGCGAGCTCCGCGAACCCTATCGATTTGCGCGGGTCGTCGCGGCGGAACGGCCGATCGTTCCCCGGATCGG
>DASWDK010000043.1:0-2148 GCA_036395335.1 Thermoanaerobaculia bacterium | reverse complement strand
CTCTCCCGGCGGAAGGCTTCCGCGGTGATCTCGATCCCCTTTTCGAGCGGCGTCCAGGGTGGAACGCCCAGGTCGCGACGTGCCGCGGAACCGTCCAGGACGCTTCTCCGCTGCTCGCCCGGTGGAAGCGGCGCATACTCGGGCGCTCTCGTGTATCCGAGAGCCCGCGCGAGGAGCTCGAACAAGCGGTTCACCGAAGTCTCGATCCCCGTCCCGACGTTCCAGGTGCCGCTCTTTGCGGCCGAGAGGGCGCGCGCGGCGCTCTCGACCACGTCGCCGACGAACACGTAGTCCCGAGTCTGCTCTCCGTCCCCCCGGATCCTCGGGGTCCTCCCGGCGAGGATTGCTTCGGCGAAGATCGCGACGACGCCGGCCTCACCCATCCCGTTCTGCCCGGGCCCGTAGACGTTCGCATAGCGCAGGACCTGGACCTGGAAATCGTGGACGACGCGGTAGTAGTGGAGGTACTTCTCGATCGACAGCTTGGCACAGCCATAGGGAGAGACCGGATCGGTCGGATGGCTCTCCGGCGCGGGCCTTCCGCCCCGCGGCTCGCCGTAGAGCGCGCCGCCCGTCGAAGCAAACAGCACGCGTCGCGCGCCCGCCCGCCGGCAGGCCTCGAAGACTTTGAGCGATCCGAGAATGTTCGACCGCGCGTCGTCCAGCGGATCCGAGACGCTGTGACGGACGTCGATCTGCGCCGCGTGGTGGGAGACGACGTCGATCTTCTCTTCGGAGAAGAGCGGCTCGAGGTCGGTTTCCGCGACGTCCGCTTCGACGAAACGCGCTCCCTCCGGGATCTTTTCGCGCCGGCCCGTCGACAGGTCGTCTACGACCAGCACCCGATGGCCGTCGGCGAGATGGCGGATCGCCATGTGCGAGCCGATGAATCCCGCTCCGCCGGTCACCGCGATGTTCATAGACTCCGCGCATGATAGCGAAGCCCTTTCCCGACGCCCGGCTGCGATTCGACCCGCGGGCGCTCGGGCTCGAGGAACCGGAGCGCTCCTTCTACCGGAGGAATACCGTCCGGGTCGCGCGCGATCTCGTCGGCGCCTGGATCGCCCGCTGCGACCGCGGCCGCTGGTACGGCGCGCGGATCGTGGAGACGGAGGCGTACCTCGGGCCCCGAGACCCGGCGGCCCACTCCTTCCGCGGGCGGCGGACCTCCCGCGTCCTTCCGATGTACTCCGACGGCGGACATCTCTACGTCTTCTTCGTTTACGGCATGCACCACTGCGTCAACGTCGTGACGCGGCGGGCCGGCGAAGCCGAGGCCGTTCTGCTGCGAGCGGCCGAGGGACCGCCGGGGGCGCCGCCGCGGCTTCTCTCGGGTCCCGGGAAGCTCTGCTCCGCGCTCGGGATCACCGCCGAAGCGAGCGGCCGGGATCTGCTCGGAGAGGGAGACCTACGGATCCTCCGGCGTCCGCGCGGGAAGCGCCCCCGGATCGGCGTCTCCGCGCGAATCGGCATCGACTATGCCGGAGAGGCGAGCGGCTGGCCGCTGCGCTTCTTCGACGTCGACTCGACGGCCGTGTCTCGGCGATGATCCGGGAATGAAGTCGCGAAAAGAGGGCTCCCGGGTTTTCATCCGGCTCGAGACCGGGGACGAGGTCCTCGAATCGCTCGCCGAAGTCGCCGCGCGCTACGACGTCTCCGGAGGTTGGTTCCAAGGAATCGGCGCCGCGAAAGAGGTCCAGCTCGGCTATTACGATCTCGAGCGTCGGGATTACGACCGGACCACCATCGAGGGCGAGGTCGAGATCGCGCCGGCGTCGGGTTCGCTCGGCCGGGTCGAAGGCCGACCGTTCGTCCACCTCCATGCCGTCGTCTCCGACCGGCAGTGCGTGCCGCGGGCGGGACATCTGTTCCGCGCCGTCACCACGGCGACGCTGGAGTTCGTGCTCTTCATCGCCGATCAGCCGATCGAGCGGACGAGGGATGAAGCGACGGGACTGAATTTGTGGCGGGTCTAAGCTCCCCGGTCACTCCATCGGGGGGTTGTACGCCGGAATGCCGGTCACGGCCTCGCCGATCACCAGTGTGTGGATGTCGTGCGTTCCCTCGTACGTGTACACGCTCTCGATGTTCGCCAGGTGGCGGAACACCGGGTACTCGTTGACGACGCCGTTCGCGCCGAGCGTCTCC
>DASWDK010000042.1:0-4110 GCA_036395335.1 Thermoanaerobaculia bacterium | reverse complement strand
AGCGCCCGGTTGAAGCGGTCGGCTAAGGAGCTGAATTCACGATAAGGATCCCAACGAACGATGTTCATGCTCACCTCCCAGTTTCTGTCACATAATACAGGAATGAGCCATCATTTGTCAAGTAGGTGAGCTCTGAATTCTGAGTGAACTTGGCTCAGATTCCGTCTCGATTTCGAGTCGACCGCCGTCGTCCGAAACGGCGACCTGGGCGATCCCCCCTGCAAGTAGCTCATTTTTCAATATCTTGGAGGCAAGGGCGTCGGCGACCTCCTTCTGGATCAACCGCTTCAGCGGGCGGGCCCCATAAGTCGGGTCGTATCCCCGGCCTGCCAGGAGCCGCTTTGCCTTGTCGGTCCAGGAGAGACGGATTCCGCGGTCCGCGACGGACCGGGCGAGCGCCCGGAGCTGGATTTCGACGATCTCCTCGATCTCTTCCCGCGAGAGCCGGTGGAACACGATGACGTCGTCGATCCGGTTGAAGAACTCGGGCCGGAAATGCCGGCGCAGACTCTCCTCGATCTTCGCCTTGACCTCGTCCTCTTTCATGTCGCGCGCCTCGGCGATCCATTCGGAGCCGAGGTTCGACGTCATGATGATGACCGTGTTCTTGAAGGAGACGACTCTGCCCTTGCCGTCGGTCAACCGGCCGTCGTCCAACACCTGGAGGAGGACGTTGAAGACATCGGGGTGCGCCTTCTCGATCTCATCGAACAGCACGACCGCATAGGGCCGGCGGCGGATCGCTTCCGTCAGACGCCCTCCCTCCTCGTAGCCGACGTATCCGGGCGGCGCCCCGATCATCCGCGCGACCGCGTGCTTCTCCATGTACTCGGACATGTCGAGGCGGACCATCGCCTGCTCGTCGTCGAAGAGGAATTCCGCGAGGGCGCGGGCGAGCTCGGTCTTGCCGACGCCCGTCGGTCCGACGAAGAGAAACGAGCCGATCGGGCGGCGAGGATCGGAGAGTCCCGCCCGCGATCGCCGGACGGCATCGGAGACCGCGCGGACCGCTTCCCGCTGTCCGATCACTCTCGCGCCGAGGCGTTCCTCCATGTTGAGGAGCTTCTGGGTCTCGGTCTCGAGCATTCGGGTGACGGGCACGCCCGTCCACCGGGAGACGACGGCTGCGATGTCTTCTTCGGTGACTTCTTCGCGGAGCATCGGGCGGCCCTTCTGAAGCTCGGCGAGCCGGGCGTTCCCCGCCGCGAGCTCGCGTTCGAGCTCGGGGAGCCTGCCGTAGGAGAGCTCCGCCGCCTTCTGGAGGTTTCCTTCGCGCTCCGCTTCGATCGCGTCCTGCCGGACCTTCTCGATCGCCTCCTTGGTCTGCCGGATCTTCTGGATCATTTCCTTCTCGGCCGACCACTGCGCGCGGCGACTGCTCGCCTTTTCCCGGTGTTCCGCGAGCTCGCGCTCGAGATCCTCGAGCCGCTTCTTCGACTCCTTGGTCTTCTCCTTCTCGATGGCGCGCTTCTCGATCTCGAGCGACACGATCTTCCGCTCCACCTCGTCGATCTCGGTCGGAACCGAGTCGATCTCCGTGCGCAGGCGGGCGGCGGCCTCGTCGATCAGGTCGATCGCCTTGTCCGGAAGGAAACGGTCGGAGATGTATCGGTGGGAGAGTCGCGCCGCCGCGACGAGCGCTCCGTCCGTGATCCGCACGCCGTGGTGCACCTCGTAGCGCTCCTGGAGGCCGCGCAGGATCGCGATGGTGTCATCGACTGACGGCTCGTCCACGTACACCGGCTGGAAACGGCGCTCGAGCGCGGCGTCCTTCTCGATGTACTTCTGATACTCGTTCAAGGTCGTCGCGCCGATGGCGCGGAGCTCGCCCCGTGCGAGCGCCGGCTTCAGCATGTTGGAGGCGTCCATCGCGCCCTCGGCCGCGCCGGCGCCGACGAGAGTGTGCAGCTCGTCGATGAAGAGGACGACTGTCCCCTGCGCCTCCTCGATCTCCTTCAGGACGGCCTTCAGCCGATCCTCGAACTCGCCGCGGTACTTCGCGCCGGCGATCATCGAGCCCAGGTCGAGCGCCACGACCCGCTTGTTCTTCAGCCCCTCCGGGACGTCGCCCATGTGGATTCGCCGCGCGAGGCCCTCGACGATGGCGGTCTTTCCGACGCCGGGCTCGCCGATCAAGACCGGGTTGTTCTTCGTGCGGCGGGAGAGGACCTGGATGACTCGCCGGATCTCTTCGTCGCGCCCGATGACCGGATCGATCTTGCCGCGGCGCGCGAGATCCGTCAGGTCGCGCGTGTACCGCTTCAGCGCCTGGTACTTGTCCTCCGGGTTGGGGTCCGTGATCCGCGAGGAGCCGCGAACCTCCTTCAACGACTTGAGCAACGCGTCTTTCGTGGCCCCGCGTCCCGACAGGCGTTTGCCGGTCGGCCCGGCCGCGGGCTCGGCCAGGGCGAGGAGGAAGTGCTCGGTCGAGACGTATTCGTCGCCGAACTCGCGCGCCAGCTCGAACGCGCGGTCGAAGACGCGGTTCAAATCGGGCGAGAGGACCGCGTCGGCGGAGGCGCCCGTGACCTTCGGCCGCTGGTCCAGGTCGGCCTCGACCTCGCGGGCGAGGCCGTCCGGATCGACCCCCAGCTTCTGGAGGATCGGAACGACGACTCCCTCGTCCTGCCGAAGGAGCGCGAGCAGAAGGTGGTCGGTCGAGAGCTCGGCGTTGCCGCGGGCACGAGCGTCGCGCTGCGACTCCTGAACGGCTTCCTGGGACTTGATGGTGAGCTGGTCGAATCGCATTGTTGTTCACTCCCGATGTTTCAATGGCCGGTCCAGCGGATCCCGGATCCCGGCTTCCCGGAACCCCTTCTCGCGAAGAAGGCACGAGTCGCACGATCGGCACGGTTCTCCGTCCGGCGTTGGGTCGTAACAGGACGACGTGAGTGCAAAATCCAATCCAAGCTCCGCGGCGCGCGAAACGATTTCCCCTTTCGTCATCCGGAGCAGGGGAGCGTGGATCCGGAACGCGAGCGCGCCCTCGACGCCCGCCTTCGTGCCGAGGTTCGCGGTTCGCTCGAACGCCTCGAGAAACTCCGGGCGGCAGTCCGGATATCCCGAATAGTCGAGCGCGTTCGCGCCGATGTAGACGTCGCCGGCGCCGATCGCCTCGCCCCAGGCGACGGCGTGGGACAGGAAGAGCGTGTTTCTCGCCGGGACGTAGGTCACCGGGATTGCTTCGCGCCCGAGCGCGTGACGCGGGACCTCCCGGGAGCGATCGGTCAGGGCCGAGCTCTCGGGAGCTGGAAGATCGAGCTTCACGATCCGATGGACTGAGGCGCCGTAACGAAGAGCGAGATCTCTCGCCCGCTCGAGCTCGACCCGATGGCGCTGCCCGTAGTCGAACGACAGGGCGAAGACTTCCCCGGCTTCCTTCTTCGCGATCAGCAGGCACGTCGCGGAGTCGAGTCCGCCCGAGAGAAGGACGATCGCGCGATTCATCTCTATCTCCCGGGAACGTCCCCCCAGAGCAACTTGTGGAGCTGGAGTCCTAGGCGGATGGGCCGTCCGGAATCGCGGATCCAACTGCCCAAGTCCGCGGCCGAAAGCTTCTCCCACACCGGAGAGAACGTGACGACGTGCTTTTGGTCGAGGTCCCTCACGGCGACGAAGTCGAGGGCCCAGTCGAAGTCACGCCGGTCGGCGAGGACGAACTTGATCTCGTCGCGGGATCCCAGGCTCTCCAGGTTCTCCGGCAGGTTCGCGTCCATCATTCCGCTGCCCGGCGCCTTGACGTCTACGATCTTGACGACCCGCGGATCGACGCGGTCGAGCGGGACGTGTCCGCCCGTTTCGAGTAGGACCGTCTTTCCGCGGTCGAGGAGCTTTTCCATCAGCGGGTAGACGCCCTCCTGCTCGAGCGGCTCGCCGCCGGTCACCTCGACGAGTTCGGTCCCGAGCGCGAGAACCTTCTGCGCCGCGTCGGCGACTGCCATCTCTTCGCCGCCCGAAAAGGCGTAGGCCGTGTCGCACCAGACGCACCGCAGCGAGCAGCCGGTCAGCCGAATGAACACGCAGGGAAATCCGGCGCGCGTCGATTCCCCCTGGATGGACCGGAAGATCTCGGTGACGCGGACCGTGGGCTCCACGGCGGGGAGTTTAGCG
>DASWDK010000041.1:0-1901 GCA_036395335.1 Thermoanaerobaculia bacterium | reverse complement strand
GAGGCGGTAAAACTCCGGTCGGAGAGGGAGGTCGAAGTGGCGAGGAAAGCAAAGAAGGGGGGGCGCGGAGGTTCCCGGAAATCCTCCCGGTCATCCGGCGGCAGGAAGAGGAGTGCCAGCTCGCGCGGCCGGGCGACGAAGCGTGCGCCGGCGAAGAGACGCGGTTCCGCGGCCCCGCGCCGGACGGCCGGCACCCGCGCCGGAGCGCGCAAGCGCGCGACCGCACAGAAGGCGGCTCCGAAGCGGTCGCCCGCGGAGAAGGCGCCACGCGCCCGGGTGGGTAAGGCGAGCAAGAGGACGTCAAAGGGCCGGGAGGCTTCGCCGGCTGCGGCCCCGGGTTCGTCGGGGAAGCCACTTCGTTCGGCGACGGTCGGCCGGGCGGCTGCCCGCGCTGCGTCGTGGTCGGAGGAAGAGCTCCGCGCCCAGGGCGAGGAGCTGGAAGGCGAGACCGCCGAAGAGGCGGAGGAGCTGGAGCTCGAGGAGCTGAACGACGAAGAGGTCGCGGAGCTGCCCGCGAAAACTCCGGTTCCCGAAGAGGAAGAAACCGAGTGGTAAGATTACGGTGACCGGAACCCATTGCCGGGCTCTCGCTCGGCTGGCGAAACGAAGGTCCCGAGAAATCGGGACCTTCTGGTTTTATGGGCGGCCTTCCGTTTTCCGCGGTATCGGAATTGGTCTCCTCTTCTCGTCCAGATTGACGAACGTGACTTCCGCGTTCGTGACCTTCACGATCTCGCCGGCGCCGTCGCCGCGCTGCGCGAACACTTCGACGGAGACGGTGATCGAGGTTCGCCCGATCCGAACGAGTCCGGTGTAGAAGGAAACGAGATCTCCCACGTACACCGGCTCATGGAACACGACCTCACGCATCGCGACGGTCACGATGAAGGAGGCGCCGTGCCGCTTCGCCTCGATCGCAGCCGCCTGGTCGATGTACGACAGGATCACGCCGCCGAAGATCGTGCCGTAGGCGTTGGTGTCCTTCGGCATCAGGACGACTCGGATCGAAGGTTCCTTGCGCGCCGCCGAATGTTCGCTCAAGACCGCCTCGGTCTCCCTCTCCGCGGCGGACCGAACTCCGTCGAGATCCGGGCGACGTAACCGTCGGTCAGGTTGATCGTGAGCGTTCCGTCGGCGAAGTAGTACGTCCAGATCTCGTGCGACGAGACGCCTTCGGTTCGGACCGAGAACGACGGCTTCCCAATTGCCGCCGTGACCTTTGAGCCCGCCATCCCGGGATCGATCCGGTTGCGCGCCTTGGCGAGAGTTCCGGGCAGGATTCGGGAGTCGGCGCCGGCGATCGCTTCCGCACGACCGTACTTCCGATTTTCCCACCATCGGGGCAACCAGAACGCCGCCATCGCGACGACGACGGCCGCGCCGATCACGAGAAAGAGAACGGGGCGGGCGCGCTCGGCGGCCATCAGAAGAAGACGCCGTCCGCTCCGCCCAGCTGGAACGAGACGGCGCGCTCGAGTTCTCCGGCTCGACGCGCGAGATCGACGGCGGCTATACGCTCGGCCGCGCCCGTGCGTCCCGCCTGACGGGAGACCTCGGCGAGCGCTCCTCGCGCGGTGGCAACGTGCTCCCGCCGCGAGTCGCCCTCGTCGGAAGAGAGCGCGCCCGCCACGTGGGCGGGAATTGCGACCGCTGCCTTTCTCAGATACCGCGCCGTGGTCGGGTCGGAAGGTCGGATCCGATCTGCGAGCTCGTAGGCGGCGTGCGTCAACGCGATCGCCTCGTTCCAGAGAGGATGCTTCTTGTAATCTGGCCGTGCGGTCTCGGGCTCGGGGGAATCGGTCACTGGAGCGCGATTCTAAGCGTTTCACGTCGGCGCGACGCGAACGAGCGCCTCGGACCTTCCGATAGAATTCGCCGCTGTATGCGACAGAAGGTAACGG
>DASWDK010000040.1:0-1570 GCA_036395335.1 Thermoanaerobaculia bacterium | reverse complement strand
GGATCCGGAGCGGCCTATCGGATGTCTCAGTGGCGGCTGGACGGACGCGTCGCCGCGGCCCCGCCGGTCTCCGCGTGGGAGCACATCGCCCCCGGGTCATACCAGCTGATCGTGTCGAGTCCCTCCGGCGAGCGTTCCTATCCGTTCTCGGTCACCGAGGGTCAAACGACGACCGTCGAGGTGAGATAGCGGGCTACGCTATCTCGCCCGCGAAGCGCCGGGGGTCCGCCATCAGCCTCGCGTTGTCGCCGAACGCTCGCCACTCGGCGATGAACGCCCAGACGTGGACCGTGAGAGCTCCGAGCGACGCGGAGAGGTGCGTCCAGGACGGCAGCGCGCGCGTATGGACGGCGCCTCCCAGAACGAAGACCGCGATCGACGAGAGGAGCGCGAAGGTCGCGGCGGGCGACGTCCGCCTCTTCAGATCGCGCAGCGCCGCCAGGATCCGGCGCCGTTCGTTCTCCGGAAAGCCCGCGGCCTCGTCCTTCACGAGCCTTCCCGTTCCGATGAAATAAAAGATCACCATCGACTGGGTAAAGAGCGAGAAGAGCACGGTCGGGATGGCATACCCGACGTGGCGCGCCATGAGCGCTTTCGCAATCGGCCGCGCTGCCGCAAGACCCGATGCGACCGCGAACCCCTGGATCGACGTGAAGAGGAGGCCGGCGATCGCGAGCAGGGTTCCGAGAAGCAGCGCCAGCGCCATGCGGGCAGCAGCATAGTCTCGCTCGAGAGACGGGACGCGTGGGAATAGAATCGCGCCGCATCGGGAGGGGGAAAACATGACCGCCGAGATCCGCACCCTCTGCGACGTCTTTCTTTCCGCGGCGGCTTCGGGAAAGCCGGATCTCCTAGTTTCGAACGTCGGCGGGACCTGGACGCCGGTCTCCGCGCGCGACTTCGGCTACACCGTTCGCGCCCTCTCGCTTGGCTTGAACGCGCTCGGTATCCAGCCGGGCGACCGGGTCGCGATCCTCTCGGAGAACCGCCCGGAGTGGGCAATTGGGGACTACGCGATCCTCTGCGCCGGAGCGTGGACCGTGCCGATCTACCCGACGCTGCCACCGCACCAGATCGCGCCTCTGTTGAACGATTGCGGCGCGAGGGCGGTCTTCGTCTCGTCGCTCGAGCAGCTCGGCAAAATTCTCACCATCAAGACGGAATGCCCGGCGCTCGACCACGTCATCTCGATCGACGCACGCCCGCCGGGTGAGCCGGGATTTCTCTCCTTCCACGCGCTGGCGGAAAAGGGCCGGCCGACGCTCGAGATGAGCCCCGGGGTCTTCGAGCAGCGGGCGGCTCGAGTGAAGCCGGACGACGTCGCGACGATCATCTACACCTCCGGAACGACCGGAGAGCCCAAGGGCGCGATGCTCACGCACGGCAACTTCGTTTCGAACGTGACCGCGGCCTGCGAGGTCGTGCCGATCAGCGGGGAGGGGGTGGCACTCTCCTTCCTTCCACTCTCCCACGTCTTCGAGCGGATGCTCGACTACGCCTACCTGTACCGCCACTCGACGATCGCCTACGCGGAGTCGATCGACAAGCTTCGGGACAACTTCCTGGAGGT
>DASWDK010000039.1:0-2089 GCA_036395335.1 Thermoanaerobaculia bacterium | reverse complement strand
CGGGAGAACAGGGAATCCAGGCACTGCCGGGAGAGGCCAGGTGACCGATCTCAGGCGCTGCCCGATCTCCGGGACGACGGGCACGAGCACCGATCTCGTGACTTTGAAAGCGCTGCTCACCGCAAATGCGCTGCGCCGTTTGGACGGCAAGGCCTACCACTTCTGCCCGGACCCATCTTGCGATCTGGTCTACTTCGACCGCAAAGCAGGCTCAGGCTTCGGGAAGGTTGACCTCTCGGTTCGCGTCGGTTTGAAGGAGACCGAAGATCCGATTCCTCTCTGCTACTGCTTCGGCTTCACCGTAGTCGACCTCCGCAGCGATTTGGCGAGGCGAGGCGAAACGGACATCCCGGCGTCGATCGCCGCGGAAATCAAGGCCGGACATTGCGCATGCGAGGTCAGAAACCCGCGCGGGTCCTGTTGCCTCGGCGACGTCTCAAGAGCATTCCGAAGGGCTCAGGAAACCGGGGTGGGGTTCCGGCTCGGGTCCTCCCAGAAGGGATAGAAGCAGTACCACTGCTCCGGGTTCTCTCGGACGTAGCGCTCGAGGATCGCGACGTAGCGCCGGACGTTCTCGGCGAGCACGGTCTCCCGGTCCCCCTCTTTGGCGATCGCGAGCGGCTCATCGACGATCGCGCGGTAGCGGCCGTCGGCGACGCGGACGATGAATGCGGGGAGGACCGTCGCGGCCGTCGACATTGCGATCAGGAGTGGTCCTCTCGGAAAGTACGCTTCCCTGCCGAAAAACGGGATCGCGATCCCGGTGTTGTTGAAGTCGCGGTCCCCCTGCATCGCGACGATGGCGTTCGATTTCAGAGCGCGTAACACGGCCAGGGTGGGGGCGAAGCTTCGATCGACGCGAATCTCGGAGATGCCGGCGCGCTCGTGGAGCGCCCGGCGCGCCCGCTCGACCGCCGGGAAGATGTCGGGAACGAGCACGACGTGGATGGGCTGGCGCATCTCGGCGAGCATGAGCCCGCCGATCTCCCAGTTGCCGAGGTGCGCCGTCAGGAGCAGCACGCCGTTGCCCCGTGCGCGCGCCTCGATGATCCGCGAATAGCCGACGACGCTCTCGACGAGCCGGGCCGCCTCTTCGGGCGGCCGCGTGGCGAAGTGAAGGAAGTCGATCCACGCCGTGAAGTGGGCGTCGAGAAGGTCTCTGGCGGCGCGCCGGACCTCCCGGGAGGACGTCGGGCGGTCGAGGATCACGGCGAGGTTCGCGTGCAGGGCTCTCTGATACTTCGGCCGGAGCTGCATGAAGCGCATCGTCGTCTGACGGGAGAGCGCCCGGAGCAGCCGGCGCGGAAGCCGCCGGGCGAGGGCGAGCGACAGCGGGAACCAAACGTGCGAGGTCGCGGAGGCGATCGCGCGCACGAGACGATTGCGGCTCGCCATCTTCTCTTGCATGGACGGAATCGTAGCTTGCTACGATCGTGTCCATGCGGAACGGGGCGCCCACGATCATCTCGGCCGTTCTCGGAGTCGCCGCCGCCGGACTCGCTCTCGCCGCGTTCCTTTCCTTTCGCGCCGCACTGACGGCGCGTCTCGACCAGGCCGCCGGGCTCGAAGCCGCCGCGGTGCGACCCGCGGCCGCCGCGCGCCTGGCGGAGGAGCTTCTCGCGCACCGCCTCGCGCTCGTCTCGGAGAACGAGTCGCGCGCGGTGTCCGGCGCGTTCCGGCGAAACGCCGGCGAAGAAGCGCTCGAAGCGTATCGAAAAGCGGGCGGCGACCCCGCCCTCGCCGAGGAGACGCGGAAAGCGCTCGCGCAGGCGAGCTCGCCCGGGCTGGCGGGCGACGTCGCCTTCCTGCGCGCGATCCGGGGTCTCCGGTCGGAGGCGGCCAAGACGCCGTCGCCTTCGCGACCGGAGTCGCCCGCTTCGGCGAGGCGGGCCGGCTGGCTCCTCCTCTGGGCGACGGCCGCGGGCGCGATTGCCGCGTTTCTCGCGTTCGTCGCGGGACGATCGCGACCGGCGACGACGTGAGCCGCCGCGCTGCCCTCTTCTTCCCCTACGCGGTCTTTCTCCTCCTCGTCGCGGTCTCGTGGAACCGGTGGATCGAGCCGTTCGTCGACACTGGCCGCGAGCTCATG
>DASWDK010000038.1:0-5039 GCA_036395335.1 Thermoanaerobaculia bacterium | reverse complement strand
CCGAGAGCGGTCGCACGAGGCGAAGAGCTTCCAGATGGCTGCGGGCCTGGACGCCGGACCCGAGGATCGCGAGAACGCGAGCTTCCGGCCGCGCGAGCGCTTTCGTGGCGACCGCCGAGACCGCGGCGGTCCGCATCTCGGTCACGAGGCGTCCGTCCATCGTGACGAGTAGCTCACCGGTCTCCGGGCGGAAGAGGACGATCGTTGCGTGATGCGTGTGAACGTCCCGGTTCATCGGAAAGAACGTGACGAGCTTGGCGCCGAGCGCGCTTCCCGTGTAGGCCGGCATGATGGCCAAGAAGCCGCTGTGATCCGCGACGGGAACAACCGCGCGAAGCGGCTGAACGACCCGCCCGGACGAAAGGTCCGTGAGCGCCCGCTCCATGGCGGGAATGAGCTCGCCCATGGAGAGCAGTCGCCGGACGTCGTCCTCGTTCAGGATCAAAGCCGAGACGGCGGGTTTGCCGAGGGCGCCTCGCCCGAGACTGGTTCGGTCTGGCGATCGGATCTCGACCGCTTCACGACGACGACCGTTCGATCGTCTTCGGGCGTGCCCACTCGCACGTACTCCCCCACTTCGGCGACGAGAGCGCGCACGATTTCGTCGGAGGGCTTGTCGGAGAGCGCGAGGAACGCCTTCTTCAGCCTCTCCTCTCCGAACTCCCGGCCCTTCGGATCGGTCGCCTCGGTCATTCCGTCCGTGTAGAGGAGAAGGGCGTCTCCGCGCTCGAGCGAGAGAAACCCGCGGCTGTAGCTCGCGGTGGCCGATGGCCCGAGTACGAGGCCGGTCTGTTTCAGCGTCGTGACTCCCCTCGAATGGAAGTGGAACGGCGGCGGATGTCCCGCGTTGACGTAGATGAAGTTCCCTTCTTCCTCGATCTCGCCGTAGAAGAGCGACACGAACTTCGTCGTCATCCGCGACTGATTGATGATCCGGTTCAGACGTTCGACCGTTCGCACGATCTTGAAGTCGCGGGCGACGCCCATCCGCAGCCCGGTGTAGACGTCGCGGACCTGGAGAGCCGCCGGCAAGCCGTGCCCCGACGCGTCCGCGATGGCGATTCCATGAATCCGCTCGGTCACCGGGATGAAGTCGAAGAAGTCCCCCCCGACGATCTCCGCCGGCACCGTGAAGCCGGCGATGTCGAACTCGCCCCGCCTGGGCGAGCGGCGGGGCAGAATGGACATCTGAATTTGCCGCGCTTCGTTCAGGACCGAGACGAACCGCTCCTCGCGCAGTTTCAGGTCGACGGCGTGGCGCAGGATGCCGAGTGAGGCCATCAGGTCGTCGTGCGGGGCGGCCGGGTCCACGGAGAACGAGAGGATGTACTGGTCGTCGCCGACGGCGATCGCGGCGAAGCGCTCGACGCCGAGCCGTCTCTCGAACTCGGGGTCGACGCCTGGCGCGGTCAGGTCGAGCAGGACGACGCCCTCGTCGATGACCTGCTGGACCGGAGGATAGGCGTCCGGCACGAAGATGCCCGTCGCGGCGACGGAGCCTCCGAAGACGCGCGTCAGTTCATAGCCGCCGTCGCGCCGCTCGTAGAGCCGGCCGCCACGCACTCCGAGCTCCCCCTGGAAGTTGTCGATTACGGCGCTCGCCGTCTCGGTGATCGTCGAGGAAGCGTCGGAGGATCGCTCGATGGCCTGGAGCGCCTTCTCGACCTTTCGGAAGAGGGACTTGTGGGGATCCATGCGAAACGCGCGATTCTATCGCGCGTTCGTGCTCGCCCCGAGAGATCCTACGCGGGGGCTCCGGAGAGACGGGCGAACGCGGCAGCGCGGTCGTTCGGTCCGTCGTCCCGGATCTTGCCGTCGAGCAGCCGCACGATGCGCCGCGCGTGCGCGGCGATGTTCTCCTCGTGCGTGACGAGCACGATCGTATTTCCCTTCCCGTTCAGGAGGTCGAACAGCGCCATGATCTCGGCGCCCGTCGCCGAGTCGAGATTTCCGGTCGGCTCGTCGGCGAGCAGAATGCTCGGGTCGTTGATGAGCGCGCGGGCCACCGCGACGCGCTGGCGCTGACCTCCCGAAAGCTCGCTCGGATGGTGGGTCATTCGATCGGCCAGTCCGACTGCTTCCAGCGCTTTGACTGCCCGGTCACGCCGCTCCTTCCGCGCCAGCCCGGAGTAGACGAGAGGAAGCTCGACCTGCTGGAGCGCGTTGGTGCGCGGAAGGAGGTTGAACGTCTGGAACACGAAGCCGATCTCCTGGTTGCGGATGGCGGCGAGCTCGTCGTCGGACATCCGCGCGACCTCCCGGCCGTTCAAGACGTACGACCCGGAGCTCGGCGTGTCGAGACAGCCGATCAAGTTCATCAGCGTGGATTTCCCGGAGCCCGAAGGTCCCATGATCGCGACGTACTCGCCGCGGTCCACCTGCAGCGAGACGCCGTCCAGAGCGCGGACCTTCTGCGCCCCCATTTCGTAGACCTTCGTGATGTCGCGAATGTCGATCAGCATCCCGGTTCCGGCCTGTCCGTCAGCTTCGCCTTCAACCCGTATACGATTTTCCGCCCTCGGGGTTCGGCGGCGGAAGCTCTAATGAAAGATCGCCACCCAGCCCGCTTTACCGAGGACGTAGAGCCCCCAGAGCGTTCCGATCAGGATGGCCGCCTTCCTTCTCGCGACCTGCGCGGCGGCCGCGAAGCCGATGACGAGCAATGCCAGCACCCAGAGGGAGAACACGTCGAGCGAGGAGAGGAGTGAGTGGAGAGCGGGGTTCGAATGCCGGTCGACGAGGAAGCCCGGATTCGAGTGGGTCAAATCCCCCAGATCGGCCGGGTTCACGAGATCCAACCGCGAGACGAAGAAAATGAGAAGCATCGAAACCCCGATGCTCGGTAAGAGCGCGTGGCTCGTGACACCGAAGGACTGGCGGAATTTCAGATCCCATCCGAAGGCTTTGAAGGAAATCCAGAAGATCGTCGCAAGCAGGAGGGCGATGACCGCGCTCGCAAACGCCGCCCAGATGTAGCCAAGTCCGGCGAACTTTTTCTGCGTCGCGACGATCTGGTCGATCCGGTCCTCGGGGACGGTCTGTCCTCGGGCGGTGAACCGCTCGCGCAGCGCGGACTCGAAGTCGAGCCGCGGCAGGACGGCGGCGGTCGCCGCGATCGACACGACCGCGCAGATGACGAGCGGCAGGACCCACCCCGGGCGGCGCGCGATCGACTCGAACGTCGGCCCGGGTGATGCGAAGACGCCGGCGATCCGGGCCAGCGGCGAGTCTTCCGCCTGTGGAATGGGCGCGGGCGTCTCCACTCTAGCGCCCTCGATCCGGCGGAATCACTCGGCGATGCTCTCTAGAACGCGGCCGGCGGAGGCGCCGCCGGCAGCGGTCGCGGCGTCAGGCTCTCGGGCCGCGGCGGCTGGAACTCGGGCAGATCCTCGATTCGAATTCCCTTCCACTCCAGGATGTCGGCGACGGCGTAGTGGTAAGCGGACAGCGCCTTGCGATAGACGGCAAGCGCCTGCAGCTCGTTGGTCCGCGCAACGGAAAGGTCGTTCGTGATCTGCAGGACCTGGAACGAGGTCGTCATTCCATTTTCGTACTTCTTGCGCTCGGCGTCCAAGTTGCGTTCGGCGAGCTCGCGCGATTTCTGCGCCGCTGCGATGGAGCGGCGCGAGGTCTCGATGTTCCGGGCCGCCGACCGGACCTCGAGGAGAACGTTCTGCTCGAGCGCGTTCAAGCCCGCCTTCCCCGCCTCCCAGGTATAGAGGGCAGCGCCCCGCTGGCCGCGCGCCCGCCGGTTCAGGATGGGGTAGGAGAACTGCAGGCCGATCGACCAGTTCTTGAACTCCCTGTCGATGATCTGCTGGAACGCGTCCCCGAAGTCGCCCGAGGTGCGGGAGACGACGTTTCCGACACTGTCCCGGATCGTCGTCGTTCCGCCGAGGCCGCTGTATCCGTAACTCCCGATCAGGTCCAGGGCCGGCCGAGTCTGGTTTCGCCAGTACTCGTAGCGGATCCTTTCGGAATCCACGCTGTACTGCGTGGCGAGAATCTCGGGGCGCCTCGTCAGCGCGCGCTTGATGCCTTCGTCGACCGGCACGGAAGTCGGCTCCGCGCGAACTTCGTCGGTCGGAACGATTGGGACCGAGTACTTCGCCGGATCGAAGTTCAAGAGCCGCTTCAGCCGGTCCTGAGCGTCGCCGATCAGGCCTTCCGCGATGATGATCTGTTCCTCGGCCGTCGCGATCCCGACCTCCGTCTGCACGATGTCGATGGGGGCGAGCGAGCCGACGTCGATCTTGATCTTCGTGATCCGGTTGAGGTCGGCGGCGAGGGCGCGGGCTTCCTTCTTCACCTCGAGGTTCTTGAGCGCGTACACCAGGTCCCAGTAAGCCTGCTCGACCGCGTTGACGGTCCCCTGGACGCTCCGGACGAAGGTCTGGTACGAGGAGTCCCGGTCATTGCGCGACGTGCGGATGAGCCATGTCGTCGTGTCGCGCCCGAAGTTGCGGAGAAGCGGCTGAGTGAAAGACAGCGTCAGGCCGGAGTTGTATGACGGGTTGACGAAGAAAAACGTCGAGTTCGTCGCGGTCCGGTTCGCGGTGAACCCGAGGGAGAAAGTGCCTCCCGTCGGCGCGAGCTGCGTCACCCGCGTCGAGAAGTCGGTCGTGTCGCTCTGGTTCGCGGACCCCGCCTGCGCGCCGGAGAGCTGCGAAGCCGCGGGCTGCTCGCTGTGGGAGCGGACCAGAGACGCCTCGGCGAGAGGATCGAAAATCCCCATGTTCGAGAAGAGGACGTATCGAGACGCCTCCGCGGTGTCCACCGAGACGTTCAGGTCCTGATTGTTCGCAATCGCGAGAGCCACCGCTTCGTCGAGCGAGAGGCGCATCCCTTCGGCGCCCGATTCGGGCAGGGCTCGTGCGGTCCGTTCCCCCGGCCGCGCGGAGATGACCCCGGCGTTTTGCGCGACCGCGTGCAGAGCCGCACCGAGCGCTCCCGCCGCCAAGAGGACGGCGCGGGCCACCCGGACTCTCGGGAACCTCTTCATTCCGTTACTCCTTCGTCCTCCCTACTACGCACGTCCC
>DASWDK010000037.1:0-1976 GCA_036395335.1 Thermoanaerobaculia bacterium | reverse complement strand
AGGTCTTGAGGAACGGCGGAATCCTGGTCTCGACCGTCGAGACGCCTCCCGCCGAGGAAGCCGCAGCTCACGGGGTTCGCGCGGCGATGGTCTCGATGCAGGTCGATCCCGCTCAGCTCGCCGAGATCGCGAAGCTGGTGGACTCGGGGATGCTGCGGCCGATCGTCGAGGCCGTCTTTCCGCTGAAGGAAGCGCGGCACGCCCAGGAGCTGTCTCAGACCGGGCATGCGCGCGGAAAGATCGTGTTGAAGGTGGCGTGAAACAAGCAGGGAGGGGACTGTTCGGATGAATTTCCATCGGAGAACACTGGTCGTCACCGGCGCGTCCGGCCAACTCGGCCGGCGCGTCGTCGAGCTCCTGCTGGATGCCGAGGCGGGCCGCATCGTGGCGGCGACGCGAAGCCCGGAAAAGCTCGACACCCTCGCCGAACGCGGCGCCGAAGTCCGCAAGGCCGACTTCGACGATCCCGTCTCGCTCATCGAGGCCTTCGCCGGAGCGGACCGACTCCTGCTCGTCTCGACCGACGCGATCGGCCGCCGCCTGCCCCAGCACCGCGGCGCGATTCGCACCGCCGCGCGCGCGGGGGTCAAGCACGTCGTCTACACGTCACTTCCCAATCCGGAGAAGTGGGATGCGGATTTCGCGCGGGAGCACTTCGAGACCGAGACGGCTCTCCGGGCGAGCGGGCTCGGCTGGACCCTGCTCCGTAACAACCTCTATACCGACTTCCTCCTGCCGAAGCTCACCAACGCCATCGCGTCGGGTCAGCTCGCCGCCGCGGCCGGCGACCGCGGCGCGGCTTATGTCACACGCGAGGACTGCGCGGGCGCGGCCGCCGCCGCACTGGCGTCTTCGGATTTCGACGGGCAGACGTTCGACGTCACCGGTCCCGCCGCCGTGACGCACGCCGAGCTCGCAAAGATCGCGAGCGACATCAGCCGCAGCCGGGTCGAATACCTCCGCATGCCGTCGGGGGACAGCTCCGACCTGTCCATCGCGAGGGGCTATCTGGAAACGGTAACGGGCGCCGTCGAGGAGCTCACCGGCTACCCGCCGACGAGCGTCGCCGAGTTTCTCGCCGAGCACAGCGACGTCCTGATCGAAGCCGCGGAGCCGGATAATGCCGGCGTGCTGTCGAGGCCGTGACCACCACGGGAAGGCTGCTCTTCTTCGTCGGAGGAGCACTGGTGGGAGCCGTCGCGTACGGCTGTATGGCTTCGACGCGGCGATACCGCGGAGCCGTCTCGGAGCACTTCGACGGCCGGCGGTTTCGCAACGAAACGCCCACCGAGCACGCGGGGTTCGGCGACTTCCTCGAGTGGATGCGGACTCGCAAACCGGGCCCGTGGCGCAAGTGGGAGGACATCGCCCCGGCGCCGTCTCCTCCGCGTCGCGTCGGGCGCGGCGAGATTCGGGTCACGTTCGTCAATCACGCGACCGTCCTCGTTCAGGTGGACGGAGTCAACATCCTGACCGATCCGATCTGGTCCGAACGCTGCAGTCCGGTCGCATTCGCCGGACCGAAACGCGTCCATCCACCGGGCCTTCGATTCGAGCAACTGCCGCCGATCGACGTCGTTCTGATCAGCCACAACCACTACGACCACCTCGATTTGCCGACGCTCGTGCGGCTCGCCGCCGAGCACCGCCCGCGGATCTTCGTCCCGCTCGGCAACCGCGCGGTTCTCGATCGGGCGAAGATCCGGAACGTCGAGGAGCTCGACTGGTGGCAATCGATCGAGGTACGCGAGGGAGTCCGGGTTCATGCGGTTCCCACGCAGCACTTTTCCGGAAGGGGACTTTTCGATCGCGACCGGGCGCTCTGGGCCGGCTTCGTGGTGACCGGCCCGGCCGGCGCGATGTATTTCGCCGGCGACACGGGCTTCGGCCCGCACTTCGGAGAGATCCGCGAGCGCTACGGTCCGCCGCGGCTCGCGCTCTTGCCGATCGGAGCCTTCCGGCCCGAGTGGTTCATG
>DASWDK010000036.1:0-7620 GCA_036395335.1 Thermoanaerobaculia bacterium | reverse complement strand
CGTACAGATGTCTTCTTGCTGTGATGTCTTGAGTGGGACAAAGATGACGTGGCCGCCCGGCCCGTCCTGCCCGTTGAAACAGTCCGGGTAAACACCATCGGTGGTCATCGTGCAGTTGGAAAACCCGATGACGTTCAAGTTGTAGTGCGGGCCGGACGACGGAGGTTGCGCGGCGTTCGCAGTTGTCGCAGCGCCGAGCACCAAGCCGGCGATCACCGCAAGGGAGAGAGTAAAGCGTCTCATCGATTTGAATCTCCTGTGATTGGTAACTCAGGATTCATTTGCGATTCGGTCGGGGAAATTGCTCTCGCGCCTCCTTTCCCGGGACACCGCGGATCGAAGCTCGAAGAGACAGACTTCGTCCAGTACCCCGCTCGAGAATGGATTTCCTCCTCCCTTTGCGCCCCGGACCGATCACCTCGAACCGGGTCACTTTGTCGATAAGGTTGTAGTCGGATAGTACTTTAGTCGTATACGACCGTGCAAATCCGACCGAAAACTGTGGATTCGTCTGACGCTTCCCGATCGCGGGTGCTACCATTTCGTGGAATCCACGAATGAAATTCAGCGATGTAATTTCGCCCGGATTCTCGACGGCGCAGGTTGCCCGACTGACGGGATTGACTCCACGCCAGCTCGACCACTGGGATCGAGAAGGATTCCTGAAGCCGTCGCTTCGGAAGGCGCACGGTTACGGCTCCACGCGCCGGTACTCGTTTGCCGACGTCGTCCGGCTACGCGTTGCGGCGCGCCTGCGCTCGGCCGGGGTCGGTCTCTCGCGGATCCGGAGGTGCGCGGAGGCGCTCGAGCGCTTGGGCGGAGAGGCGAGTGACCTGGGCGGTGTCCGGTTGCTGGTGGCGGGCTCACGGGTCTTGTGGGCGCGCTCGGACCAGGAAGTCGTGGACCTTCTCAAAGAAGGGCAGCTCGTTCTCGTCTTTTCGCTGGGCGATGCGGTCGAAGAAACGGCGGGCGCGGTCGCGAGGCTGAACCGCGAGAGCGCGCGCGACAAGGGCTCACGCGCCGAAGAGCGCGGGAAGCAGATCTTCTGAGGGACCCGGCTTTCGGAGCCGGGGCGGGGGGAAGTTTTGAAGCGTGAACGAATCGCGCTGCGGGTCGACCGCCTGGCGCGGCTCGGCAGACTACGCGATTTCTCTCAAGCGCGGTTTCACAAGGCGCTCGACTCGTTTGCGCAGCCGGACGAGAAGGCGGAGGTGCTGAGCCGCCTCCTGACCGAGTGGACCGGCCTCCCTCACGCCGCGCGGGAAGCCGAACAGCGCTGGGGAGAAGTGGAGCGGATCGCGGCGAAGCTGCGCGAAAAGCTCGGCGCGCCCGTCAGCCTGCAGACCGCTCTCCTCCACTACTTCCACAGCATCACGGGTCTTCTCAAGGAGCCCCGGATCCTCTCGGGGAAAGACCTGTCCGTACTTAGAGTCAACGCGATCACCGATCCGCTCACCGGCCTCTACAACCGCCGGTTCCTGATGGACCACCTGAACCGCGAGATCGCGCGCGCGGACCGCAGCGATGGGATCGTCTCGATCGCGCTCCTCGATCTGAAAGGCTTCAAAGCGGTCAACGATCTCTTCGGACATCCGGTCGGCGACACGGTGCTCGTCAAGACCGCCCGGATCATTCGGGAGCTCCTCCGGGGGGTGGATGCCGGCTGCCGGTGGGGAGGCGACGAGTTCGTGGTCGTGCTTCCCTCGACCGATCTCTTCTCGGCGTTCACGGTCGCCGAGCGAATCCGCGGGAAGATCGCGGAGACCGCGCTTCCGGCCGGCTCCGGAGTACACGTCGGGCTCCACTACGGAGTCGCTTCGTATCCGGCCGACGGGAAGACCGTCGATTTCCTCCTCAAGGTCGCGGACCTCCGCCTCTACCAGTGTCGCGAGCAGGCGCGCTTCGCGGGGCCGGAGCGGCGGCACCACCCGCGCTTCGCGGTGGACGACTCGAGCGTGCGGGTCGGACCGGACGGCCGCGCCCGGCCCTGGACGGCGCCGCTCATGGACGTCAGCTACGGCGGCCTCGCGTTTCGCGCGCGCCGCACCGAAAAGTGGCCGCCGCGCGGCAAGGGCGAGATCGTGCGCCTGCCGCTCGAACGCCGTCCGATCCGAATCCGCGCGCTCCACTCGGTTGCGCTGCCCGGAGGCGCCGTTCGGGTGGGATGCACCTATGTCTGAGGAGGGCATTCGCTCCCGCCTCCGCGTGGCGGGGCACTGGTGAGCTATCCCGCTCACCGGATCGCGTCCTCGGGACTGTTCTCGCTCTTCTCCCTGGTCGCGCTCGCCCTGGGGATCGGCGAAGCGCGGCTGCTTGCGCTCGCGACGGGCGGGTCGCTTCTCGCGCTCTTTTTCTTCACGCGCTCCGGGTTCCGGAAGGCGCTCGGTCCCTTTTCCTCGCCGCTCGCGACGCTCGCGGACCTGGCGCTCCTCTTCTGCGCGCTCTCCCTGACCGGAGGATTCCGAAGCCCGTACGGTCTCCTCCTTCCGGCCGGAGTCGCGCTCGCGTGGCACCTCGAAGGAAGGAGCGCGGCGCGTTTCTACGCGGTCGTGTCGCTCCTCGGGGTCGCTGCCCTGGTGACTCTCGGAGGAGGACGGATTCCGCCGGCATCGGACCTGTTTCCACTGCTCGCGACGAGCCTCGCCGCGCCCGCGCTCCTCGCCGCGCTCGAGGCCCTGGGGGGTGAGCTTGAGATTCGCCGGACCGCCGAAGCCGCCCGGCCCGCGAGCGCGCCGGCACAACGTGACCGGAACGCGGAGATCCTCCACGACCTGAAGTCGCCGCTCTCCGTCATGAGGGTGTACTCGGATCTGATCTCGGAGTCGGCCCGGCGCGGCGAGCTGCCCAATCCCGAATACTTGAGCAACCTCTCGCGGGAGGTCGAGCTCGCCGAGCGGCTCGTCGGCGGGCCTTCGGTCGAGCCGCGGCCGGCGCCTCCGCCCCCGGCGGAAATGCGCTTCGAGATGGCGCCTCCCTCGCCGGCGGTCTCCGCTCCGCCGGCGCCGCCGACCGCGGACCTCGTCGAGATCCTCGGGTCGCTCGCGACGGCGTACCGGCTCTCCTATGGTGGACGCCTGCGCATCGAGTTCATCGCGGAGCGGCCGGAGCTTTCGGTCATGGCCGATCCCGTCGCTCTGCAGCGAGCGTTCCGCAACGTTCTCGAGAACGCGATCAAGTACACGCCTCAGGGGGGCGAAGTCCGCATCCGCGCGGGCGCCGCGGGACCCCACGCCTTCGTCGTCGTCAAGGACACCGGAATGGGAATGAGCGACGACGAGCGCGCACGGGCGTTCGACTTCGCCTTCCGCGGCGCGGGAGCCGTCGCTGCCGGAACGCGAGGCAAAGGCCTCGGTCTGGCGCTCACGAAAGAGATCCTCGAGGCGAACGGCGGAAAGATCAGCCTGTCGAGTGAAGCCGGCTTCGGCTCCGAAGTGACGATCCTCCTGCCGTTCTCGAAGCGGTGATGACTCATCCGATTCGGGTCATCGGCCCGGGTTGTCGGATCTCGTGAAACGAGTCGTCGTCGTCGATGACGAGCCGGCGGTCGGAGCCGCGGTGCGCGATCTCCTCGCCCCCGACGGCTACCAGGTCGACGCGCCGACCGACCCCCAGGCCGCCCTGCCCGACCTTCTGCGCGCGGTTCCCGACCTCGTCATCCTGGACGTCAACATGCCGGGGATGAGCGGCTGGGAGTTCTGCGCGCTTCTCCGAAGGCAGTCTTCGACCCGCGCGGTACCGGTCCTCTTTCTCACGGGAAGGCAGGAGGTCCGGGACCGCATCACCGCGATGCAGGTCGGAGGCTCGGACTACCTCCAAAAGCCTTTCGGCGCCGAAGAGTTGCGGATGAAAGTGCGGTCGCTCCTGAAACAAAAGCCCATCACGGAGGGACGATGAAGCCCAGACGACCGGCCCCGCCGATCCGGCTGATGCGGACCGCGCCGCCCGCGGAGTCGGACTCGACGGCGGAGACGATCGCGCGGTTGCGCCGCGACCGCGTCATCTACGACGGCGTGACCGGCCTGCCGATTCACCCGTTCGACGAACCCGAACGCGCGCACGAGCGGATCGCGCACCTCGGGGTGATCTACCTCCAGATCGGAAAGTTCTTCGGCTTCGAAGAGCTCTACGGCTGGGAACTTTACGACCAGGTCCTGATCGTCGTTTCCCGCGGGCTGCGCGAGGACGTCCAGGGCTCGCGGCTCGCCCCGCAACTCTTCTCGATCCGTTACTCCGGCTCCGACGGCTTCTACGTCCTCTACGCGCTCCCCCCGTCGGGCCGCGGGCGCGCCTCCCCTTCGCTCGAGAACGAGGCCGCGCGACTCCAGACGAACGCCTTGAAGCGGCTTCGCGCGGCTTTCGCCGGCACCTCGGTCGACCTGATGATGGTGCACGCTTCGAGCCTCGTGACCTCCGATAACCCGCGGGTCCGTTCCTCGCGGCACATGTCGCGCCAGCTCTCGGAGGCGGTCCGGATCGTCAGCCAGCGCCAGACCCGCGAGAAGCTCGATCTGTGCGTCGCGTTGAAGCGTGTCATGGGGATGAAGCAGCTGCGTCCGGCGTTCCAGCCGCTGCGACGCCTCTCCGACGGGGTCGTCCTCGGGTGGGAGGCGCTGATCCGCGGACCGCAGGGATCTCCTTTCGAGACCCCGAACGTCCTCTTCGCGGTCGCGCGGGAGAACGACATGGACGTCGAGCTCGAGACGCTGTGCCTCGAGACGATCTTCAGCGGCCTGCCCCGCGGCGTCGCGTCGCGCCGGCTATTCGTGAATGCATCCTCGATGCTGCTGCGCCATCCGGTCTTCTTGGACGAGCGCAACCTCGCCGCGATCAATCGAAGCCACGGCGACGTCGTCGTCGAGATCTCGGAAAAGGAGATGGTGGATTACTCGTCTTTCGGCGACATCCTCTCGACGGTCCGCGGAGCGGGACTGAAGATCGCGATCGACGACGCCGGATCGGGCTACTCGGGACTCGAAGCGATCCTGAACCTGCGCCCCGACTACATCAAGGTCGCCGACTCGCTCGTCCGCGGGCTCGAAGGAGATCCGATCAAGCGAGAGATCATCTCGAGCCTCGCGGCGATCGGACGGCGGATCGAAGCGACTCTCGTCGCCGAAGGCATCGAGCGGAAAGAGGAACGGGAGGCGTTGATCGCGCTCGGCGTCGAGTTCGGACAGGGATACCTTCTCGGCCGTCCCTCGTTCCAGGTGTCCTCGCGGCCCTTCTCCGGGCAAGCGTAACGGGCGGCACGCGGGAACTTCCGGCCGGAGCGGCGGTCGTCTTCGACCGCGTGACGGCGGGCGCGCGGGGAATCGCGGGATGCCGGGAAGTCTCTTTCGAGGTCGAAAGCGGCGGCACTTACGTTCTCGTCGGCCGCCCCGGGTCGGGCAAGCAGGCGATCCTGCGATGCCTCCGGGGAACGCTCCGCCCGGGAGAAGGACGGGTGCGGGTCTTCGGCCTCGACCCGCGCCGCGAGAGGCGCGCGGTCGCGAAGCGGATCGCCTCGGGAGAGCTCGTCCTCTTCGAGGAACGCTTCGAGAGAACGCCGAACGCGACCGTTTTCGCGACGGCGTCGGACCCCTCGCTCGCGAGCGCGGCCGACCGCGTCGGGTTCCTGAAAGAAGGCCGCCTCGTGCTCGATCGAGCGGTGCCGGAAGTCATCCGCCGATTCCGCCGGATCCGCTACGTCAACGAGATCACGGAAGCGCGCACGGAGTACGGCACGGAGCTCGATCTCTTCGACGCGGTGCGGGTGAGAGTGCGCGGTTCCCGCGTCGACGCAGTCGTCTCGAACTTCGACGACGCGGCGTTTGAGCGATTCCGAGCGACGGACGGCGTGACGGATGTCTCTGCTCTGCCGATGACGCTGGCGGAGATCTTCGAGGCGGTGGTCGGAGGAATATAATGGAGCTAAGTGACTGGAAGAAAAAAGATTACAGTCCGCCTGACCACGTTAGACGACGATGATTTTCTCCGTGACGTGGCCTTCTGGCGACAACAGGGAGCAGAGGCCCGCTTCGCCGAGACCTGGAGGCTTTCGTGCGAAGCGTACCGCCTCGCCGGAGTGAATGAGCCTGAATCGAGACTTCAGCGAGCTGTTGTTCGAATTGAACGCCAAGCGGGCTCGGTACCTCCTCGTCGGCGGATACGCCCTTAGCTTCTACGGGAGGCCTCGCGCCACCGGTGATTTCGACCTCTGGGTCGAGTCGACCCTCCCGAACGCCGAGATCGTGTACCGGGCTCTCGCTGACTACGGAGCCCCTCTCCAGGGAGTCACGCCCGAGGATTTTGCGAAACCGGGAACCGTCCTGCAGATCGGCGTGGCACCCAATCGCATCGACATTCTGACTTCGCTCACAGGTCTGACATTCGAGGATGCCTGGGAGAACCGAAAACCGATCTCGTATGGCGACGTCCCTCTGTTCGTGATTTCGGAATCGGACGTTCGGAACAAGCGTTCCGTCGGTCGCCCACAGGATGTCGTGGACGCCAACGAGATCGAGGCGATCCTCGAGGACCGCAACCGCGAAAGTTGAGTCGCTCGGCTTGAGTCGCTCGAGAGCGACGATGACAGGCGAAGATCGGTCCGCTATCGTCGCCAGTCGATGACCGGATTTTCTCGACAGGATGGCGACCTCACCTGCGACGGCGTGCCGCTGGCGGCGATCGCGCGGCAGGTCGGGACGCCGGCATATGTCTACAGCGCCGCCCTGATCGAGGAGAACTTCCGACGCTTCGACGCGGCGTTCTCTTCCGCGCGCCACGTCGTCTGCTACGCGGCGAAGGCCAATTCGAATCTGACCGTACTCGCGAAGCTGGCGACCCTCGGGGCGGGCGCCGACGTCGTGTCGGGCGGGGAGCTGCGGGCGTGCCGGGAGTCCGGCTTCCCCAACGACCGGATCGTCTTCTCGGGGGTTGGCAAGACCGACGCCGAGATTAATTTCGCCGTCGACTGCGACCTGCTCGCCATCAACGCCGAGTCGGAGCGCGAGATCGAGAAGGTCGAATCGGAGGCCGCCCGGCAGGGAAAGACCGCTCGGATCGCGCTGCGGGTGAACCCCGACATCGACGCGAAATCTCATCCGTACATCTCGACCGGCCGCAAGCACAACAAGTTCGGCGTCGCGATCGACCGGGCGCCGGCGATCTTTCGCCGGGCACGAGGCCTCTCCCACGTCCGGATGACCGGGATCCAGTCTCACATCGGAAGCCAGATCCTCGATCCGGAACCGCTCGCCGACGCAGCCCGCGACCTGGCCCGGCTCGCGCGCGAGCTCGCCGCCGAAGGACATGATCTCTCGACTCTGGACGTCGGCGGCGGCATCGGTCTCGCGGGACCCGGACAGACTCCGCTGACGCCCGAGGCCTACGCCGCCGCGGTCCTGCCGTACCTGACCGGGCTGCCGCCGACGATCTTGGTCGAGCCGGGCCGCGCGATCGTCGGCCCCGCCGGGGCGCTCGTGACGAAAGTCCTGTATCTGAAGGAGAGCTCGGGCAAGCTCTTCGTGGTCACGGACGCGGGAATGAACGACCTGCTGCGGCCCGCGCTCTACGGCGCAATCCATTCCATTGAACCGGTCACGGAAAATCGGATGCCGAAGGAGCGCGTCACGGCTGACG
>DASWDK010000035.1:0-1641 GCA_036395335.1 Thermoanaerobaculia bacterium | reverse complement strand
GGCGCATTGGCCGGACGCCGTGCTTCTGGTCAACGAGGCGAATCGCGGATTCGGGCCGGCGGTGAACCAGGCCGCGCATGCCGCTCGCGGCGACGTTCTGCTGCTGCTCAATCCCGACACGCGGGCCGAGGGGGAACCTCTTTCCGAGATCGCGCGCGCATTCGATTCTCGTAGCGACGTCGTCGCCGTCGCGCCGCGATTACTGGACCCGGGACCGCGGACCAGCGACCGGAGTGGCCCGAATCGGCGGCTCGAGCCACCCGGACGTGAAGATCAATTCACTTTTCAGCTCCGGAGGCTGCCGCGGCTTCGCGACGACGCGCGGGAGCTTCTCCTCTTCGACCACGTCGCGCCGAACAACCGCTTCCGGCGCCGATTTCGCTACGCGGACCGCGATCCGGAGACTCCGATCGAGGTCGAGCAGCCGGCCGCGGCCGCGCTCGCCATCCGAGCCGATGTCTACCGCGCCGTCGGCGGGTTCGACGAAAGCTTCGTTCCCGCCTGGTTCGAGGACGTGGATCTCTGCGCACGGCTTCGAGACCGCGGCGCGATCCTCTACTGGCCTCCGGCTCGATTCCGGCACCGCGGCGGCGCTTCTTCCGCGGATCTCGGCTACGCGCGGTTCCTGCCGATCTATTACGCGAACGCGATCCGGTATCGCCGCCGCCGGTACGGTTGCGCGGCGCGCGCCGCTTACCGGGGGTTGGTCGCCGCAGGAATGGTGATGCGACTCGTCGCGCTGCCGCTGCGGAGCCGGCCCCCGCGACCTCGCCGGGAAGCGGCGGTCGCCTACGTGCGCACGCTCGGCGTGGCGCTCAAGTCGAGAAGATGAGTCCCGACGTCTCGGTCGTTGTCGTCACGCACGACTCCGCGACCGATCTCCCGCTGTCGCTCGCCTCGGCCGTCGCCCAGAGGGGCGTCTCCGTCGAGATACTGGTCGTGGATGACAAGTCGCAGGACGCGAGCCGCGACGTCGCCGCGCTCTACGCTCCGAACGTTCGGCTGCTGGCGCTGCCGGAGAACGTCGGCTTCGCTTCGGCGATGAACGCGGGTATCGAGGCGACCTCGGGACGCTACGTCCTCTCGCTCAACCCGGACTGCCGCCTGGCTCCGGATTTCGCGGCGAAGCTCGCGGGGCGGCTCGACCAGCGCAGAGACGCCGGCTCCGCCTCCGGGCGCATCTTTCGCGCCGCGGGCGCCGACCTTGCTCCGACGTCCCGTCTCGACTCGACGGGAATCGTCTTCACGCGATCGGGCCGACACTTCGACCGCGGATCCGGCGAGGAGGCGGAGAGCCGTCATCTCGATGAGGAAGAGGTCGCGGGGACGACGGCAGCGGCGGGGTTCTACCGCCGCGAGGCGCTCGAGTCGGCGAGGATCTCCACCGGCTACTTCGATTCCGACTTCTTCCTTTACCGCGAGGATGCGGACCTCGCTCTGCGGCTGTCGAAGCTCGGATGGAAGTGCCTCTACGTGCCGGGGGCCGTCGCCTGGCACCGCCGCCGCAATCTGCCGGAACGCCGCGGCCGGATGTCCGCCGCGGCGAACCTGCACTCGGTCAAGAACCGCTTCCTTTTGCGGATCAACAACCGATCCGCGGGCGAGCTCTTGCGGACGATCGTACCGACTCTCGCGCGCGAC
>DASWDK010000034.1:0-14502 GCA_036395335.1 Thermoanaerobaculia bacterium | reverse complement strand
ATGAAGCCGCTCGTCTATGCAATCTGCCCGCGTCCTCCACATCCGACGCGCGACGGCTCCTCGATCCGCAACTTCCATCTCCTTCGGTCCCTGGCGGACGACTTCCGGGTCCGCGCGTTCGTGCTCCTGCCGGCGCATCTGCGCGAGATGCGCGGAGAGCTTCCGCCGGGCGTCGAAGCGGAGCGATTCCCGCAGGCGCCCCGCCCGCTCCGCCGCGCCGCGGCTCTCGCCGCCACGGCGGCTGGACGGGCGTATTCGCCTTATCTCTACCGGTCGCGGCCGCTCGCCGTGCGCCTGCGGACACTGGCGGCGCGCGAGAAACCTTCCTGGATCATCGCGCACTCGTACCACGTCGCGCCGCTCGCTCCCGACGAGTTCGGTCCTCTCTGGATCGACTTCCACAACCTCGATTCGGAGCTCTGGCGCCGGATGGGGGAGAGCGCGTCCTCGCGGCTCGCGCGGGCGTTCGCGCGTTCGCAGGCGCCGCGGGTCTCCCGGGTCGAGGCGAACCTGGTCGCCCGCGCCGCGGGAATCTCCTGCGTGTCGCAGCGCGAAGCGTCTCTCCTTGCGCGCCTCGCGCCCGACGTTCCCCGTCTGCTCGTTCCGAACGGCGTCGACCTCGAACGGTATCCGTTTCGGAACGAGCCGGCGCGCGAGGAGATCGTGTTCTACGTGGGGGACCTCGCGTGGCCGCCGCACGCGGAGGGAATGGCGTGGTTCCGGCGCGAAGTCTGGCCGCTGCTCTCTCGCGCAAGGCCTTCCGCCCGCGCCGAGGTGCTCGGCCGGGGCGCTCCCGTCGCCGCGAGCGACCGCGAGCGGTTCGCGTTTCTCGGCGAAGGCGGCGATACGCGTCCGCACTGGTCACGCGCCGCGGTGGCAGTCGTGCCGCTCCGGGCGGCAGCCGGCACGAGGTTGAAGATCCTGGAGGCGGCGGCGTGCGGCGTGCCGGTCGTCTCCACGTCTGTCGGCGCGGAAGGACTGGAGCTCTCGGACGGCAGCGAGATCCGGATCGCGGACGACCCGGAAGCGTTCGCCCGCGCTGTCGCGGAGCTGCTCGCCGATCGAGACGCACGTCGCGAGCAGGCGGCCGCCGCGCGCCGCAAAGTCGAGCAGCTCTACGGATGGGACTCGATCGGCCGGTCGTTCTCCCGGGAGCTCCTCCGGCGTCGGTCGGAGACGAACGGTTGACGCTCGCCGCGGCCGCTCTCGCCGCGTTGGCCCTCGTTTTTCTCGCCTGGTCCTATATCGGATATCCGGCTCTCCTCCGACGTCTCCCCCGCGACGCGCCGGCGGGTATGAGCAATCAGATGGTTGCATTTCCTTCCGTCGAGGTACTGGTCGCGGCGCACGACGAAGAGGCTTCGATCGGCCCGCGCATCGCGAACCTCCTCGCGCAGCGCTACGGCGGAAGCCTCTCCGTCTCGATCGGCTGCGACGGCTGCGGCGATTCGACCGCGCAACGCGCCCGCGCCGCGGGCGACGGTCGGGTCCGGGTGGAGGAGTTTGCCCTCCGACGCGGCAAAGCGGCAGTCGTCAACGACCTCGTCCGGGCTTCTCGCGCAGAGGTCCTCGCCTTCACAGACGCGAACTCGGAATTCGCGGCGGACGCCGTCGCGCATCTGGCGATGCGGTTCTCCTCGCCGGACGTCGGAGCCGCGTGCGGCCGCCTGATCCTCTCCGCACCCGCGGGGGGAGGACCGACTCCCGAGATGGAGTTCTGGGACCGCGAGACCCGGTTGAAGGAAATCGAAGGAGCCCTCGGAGTCTGCCTGGGCGCCAATGGCGCGATCTACGCGGCCCGCCGCGAGCTCGTGGCGCCGCTTCCCGAGGGTGCCGTGCTCGATGATTTCCTGATCCCGGCGGGCATCGCGCGGGACGGCCGCAGGGTTGTGTTCGCCGGCGACGCGATCGCGCGCGAGACCGTCCCCGCCGACGTCGCCGCCGAAGCGTCGCGCCGGTTCCGGATCGGGATCGGCGCCGGCCACGTGCTGCGGAAGGAGACCTGGCTCTTCGACGTTCGCCGCCGGCCGCTCCTCGCGCTCGCCTTCTTCTCGCGCAAGGCGGCGCGGTGGCTCGCGCCCGTCCTCGCGCTCGCCGCCCTGGCGTGCGCGCTCTTCTCTTCCGCGCTCCGTCCGCTCGCCCTCGCGGTCGCGACGGTTCTCGCCCTTCTCGCCGTGTCCGTCCGGTTTCGCCCGCGCCTCGCGGGATGGTCGGGCAAGCTCTATTATTTCGGCGTGATCAATCTCGCGCTCGCGGCGGGTGTCGTCGCCGGACTCGCCGGCTACCGGAGGCCCGTCTGGAAACGGACCGCGCGTTCGGACCGCTGATGAGATGCGGGCGTCGCGTATATCTTCTGGTGCGGGCGCCTCGCGAAGGGCGGAGTCGGACGAGAGACTTGAAAACGAGCCGAGCACCCGAAGACTCTTTCAATTCTCTCGGCTGCCGGTCGCGGAGCGACCGCCGCAGCCGAAAGTGAAGAGGTCGCATTCCGCGTTCCGGCTCGCGGCGCTCGCCGGCGACACGGCGATCTCGCTCGCCGCCCTCTACGGAGCCTTCTTCCTGCGTACGCGCGTTCCGCTGCCGGGCACCGAGAACCTTCTTCCCCCCGGCAACGTGCGTTTCGGGCTCTTCAACGTGGCCCTGATCGTCGCCGTGCAGGTGTTCTCGTTGTCCTTCATCGGCCTCTACGGCGAGCACGAACGCTTCCGGGAACCGCTCGCGCGGCTTCTCCTGCCGGCGCTCTTTCTCGAGCTCCTCACGCTGGCGTCGCTCTACTTCCTCGCGCCGGCGTACTCCTTCCCGCGATCCGTCCTGGTCGGGTATCTCGTCGGAGACGGAATCCTGCTCGCGGCCTGGCGCGCCGCGCTCGACCGGCTCTTCCCGCTGCCGCGTCGGCGGGCGCTCGTCGTCGGGACCGGACCCGTCGCGGATCGAATCGCGCAGACGGTCCGGCGTCACCCCTGGAGCGGGGTCGAGATCGTCGGCGTGGTCTCGGAGAAACCTTCGGACGGACCGGGTTCCCGGCTTCCGAAGGCGTCCGAAGAGATCCGCGCGCTCCCGTTCCTCGGCACGGTCGACCGCCTGGCGGAGATCGTGGAAAACGAAAGAGTAGATGAGGTGATCCTGACCCCCGAAGAATCCTCCTGGCGGGACCGGATCTCCGAGGGAATTCCGGATGGGTGGCGGGCGGATCTCCTCGTCTGGCCCTCGCCGTTCGAGACGATGATCGGACGGCTGCGCTTCCGGATCGTGGGCGATCTCCCGTTGCTCGAGGCGCGACGGCAACCGTTCCGGCCGCTCGGCGCCTCCGTCAAGCGCGCCTTCGACGTCCTCTCCTCCACCGCCTTCCTGGTCGTTCTCTCCCCGGTGCTCGTGCTTGCCGCGCTCGCCGTTTTGAGCACTTCGGTCGGGGGCGTTTTCTATCGTCAGACCCGCGTTGGAAAGAATGGGCGCCACTTCGAGCTCTGGAAGCTCCGGACGATGCGAAGGGGAGCGGAGATCGAAACCGGGGCGGTCCTGGCCTCCCCCGGCGATCCGCGCATGACCTCGATCGGGCGCGCGCTGCGATCGGCTCGAATCGACGAGATCCCGCAGCTCTGGAACGTCCTCGCCGGAGACATGAGCCTCGTCGGTCCGCGGCCGGAGCGTCCCGAGTTCACGCGCGAGTTCACGGAGACCGTTCCGGGATGGGCGCTGCGCCACTCGGTCCGGCCGGGACTGACCGGTCTCGCGCAAGTCTCCGGTGAGTACTCGACCGAGCCGGAAATCAAGCTGCGGTACGATCTCGCCTACTTGAACAACTGGTCCTTCGGGCTGGACCTCTCGATCCTGCTGCGCACACTGCGCGTGATCCTGACCCGGCGAGGCGTTTAGCCGTGGCCCGGAGCGGGAAGATCGCCGTCGTCATGCCCGCATACAACGCGGAGAGGACGCTCGAGAAGACGTTCGCCGACATTCCCAAGGGATCCGTCGACGACATCATCCTCGTCGACGATGCTTCTCGCGACCGCACCGTCGAGATCGCCCGGCAGCTCGGCCTGCACGTCGTCGCCCATCCCGAGAATCGCGGCTATGGGGCCAACCAGAAGACCTGCTACCGCACCGCGCTCGATCGGGGCGCCGACATCGTCGTCATGGTCCATCCCGACCACCAGTACGACCCGCGGGTCATCCCGGATCTCCTGCACACGCTCGAGCGCTCCGGGTGCGACGCGGCCTTCGGAAGCCGGATGCTGGGCGGTCGGCCGATCCAGGGGGGGATGCCGAAGTGGAAGTACCTCGGAAACATCCTTTTGACGGCGATCGAGAACGCGACCTTCCTGATCTACCTGACCGAATACCACAGCGGATTCCGCGCCTACACGCGCCGGTACCTCGAGGCCGTCAATTTCGAAGCCAACTCCGACGGCTTCGTCTTCGATACGGAGATCATCGCCCAGGGCATGGCGCGCGGCCTGACGATCCGCGAGATTCCCATCGAGACGCGGTACTTCGACGAGGCG
Source organism: Thermoanaerobaculia bacterium (assembly GCA_036395335.1). Taxonomy (GTDB): domain Bacteria; phylum Acidobacteriota; class Thermoanaerobaculia; order UBA5066; family Gp7-AA6; genus Gp7-AA6. The sequence goes on along the minus strand of DASWDK010000034.1, from coordinate 10,000 downwards.
TCTCAGATCCAATTCGGCCCTTCGGTGCGCTACGGATTGGCGATCGTGAAGACGATGGGTCTTTTCAAGCTCCACGAGTGGGGAATCTGGTCGAATCGGATCTTCCGCAATTCCGGGCGAAGGACCGATCCCGCGCCGCTTCCGGCCCGCGAGAGCCGGGACTCTTCCGGCTGATCGCGCGTCGTTACCCGGCTCAGTCCGCTCGCGCGGGAGGGGCGGCCAGACTGCCGGCGGCGAGCTCTGCCTCCATCCGTCGCAGCTCGGCCTCGACGCTTGCCGCGAATTCCTTCGGAACCGCTCGCAGGAGAGCGGGACTGATCCACGCCGCGCGGAGGAACGCGGCCTCCGCCAAGTCCGGGTTTTCAGACAGCGCGTGCGCGCGGCCGACGTTCAGGTGGATCTCGGCTCGCTCGCCGACGGCGAGCGCCTCCCGGTAGAGATCGAGCGCGCGGTCGGCGTGGCGGTTGACGAGCTGGCAGGAGCCGGCCAGAACCCAGGCGCGGGAATCACCGGGAAGATCGGCGGCGGCCGCGACGGCCGCGTCGGTGATCCGATCGAGGATTGCGGGTGCGCTCTGGACCTCCTTCGGCCGGTCCAGCAGGTACTCGAACGCAGCGCTCGCCGCGCCCAAGCGGCGCTCCCCGCGGTACAGCGGGATCTCCGGCCACAGCAGGAAGGCGAGCAGAACCGCGAGCCCGGTCGGGCGAACGACTCTCATGGAAGGGAGGTCTCTTCCCGGTTCCCGGCCGCGAGTCTCCAGCTGCGGCCGGCGGCGAGCAGAAGAGGGGCGGCGGAGATCGGCCGCTGCAAGGGAAACCACGTCAGCGCCGCGGCGGCGCCGGCGGCGAGAATGCCGAGGAGGATCGCCCCCTCGGGGCGCAGGGCCGGAAGCGTCGCGATTCGCCGCGCGAGGGCCGTCGCGAGCGCGCCGAAAGCGGCGATCGCCGCCAGCCCTCCCGGAATGCCTGTTTCCGCGAACGCCTGGAGGTAGTCGCAGTGCGCCTCCGAGTAGGAGCTGGTCAGGAGGGGATTGACGTACCGTCGCCGCGCGCGGATTTCCGCCTTGAGCCGGTGCGGGACGAACTCCGTGGCGTAAGTCCCCGGTCCCCAGCCGGTCAGCGGCCGCTCGCGCGCCATCTCCAGCGCCGCGGCCCACGCGCCGGTCCGGTAGGTCGTCAGTCGATCCCAGTCGCCGGCTCGGATCATTCCCGCCGCTTCCGCCACGCGGTGGGAGAGCGGCGCGGAAAGAGTCGCCGCCCCGGCGAGCGTCGCCACCACGGCTGCGATCGCGAGGATCGAGCGCCGGCGGAGCCGCACCACGAGGAGCACGCAGCCCCCCGCGGCGAGTGAGACGAGCGCCGTCAGATTTCGATTGACGACGAGAGCCGCCAGGAAAAGGAGGAGAGCGCCGACCGCCGCGATCCGCACGGCCGACGACCGCGCGGATAGCACGAGGCCGAGCGCGAGCACGCTGCCGACCGCGAGGGCCAGCGCGAGATAACCGACGTTACCGGCGAGCGCCCCCGTCTCGTTGCGGGTGCCGAAAGTCTGGAGGCGAAACAGGGAAAGCCCGCGGCTCTGGGCCAGCGAGAGCGCGGCGTTGACGGTCGTCGCGAGGAGGAGAGCGGCGACGAGGAGCCCCTTTCCCCGCGCGGTGGCCCGCGAAGCGCCGAGCGGAAGGAAAAGAGAATAGAGAAGCATCGTACGGAACGCGTCGAGAGACGCCGACCGCAGCGGCGAGAGCAGCGCAGAAAGCCCACACCAGAGGAGCCCGAAGGAAACGGCGAGGAGGGCAATCCGGCTGGCCGAAGGAGTCTTGCGCCACGTCTGCGCGAGCTTGCGGCCGCGGCGACCGAAGCCGAAAGCCGCGAAGGCGGCGACCGAAGCGCCGCCGAGCGCGGCGAGGCGCTTGGGAGCGTCGAACGACGCGTACGCGCCGGGATCGACGAGGAGAGAGCTTCCGAGGATGACCAGCACGAGAGCGACGACCGCCACGCCGCCGGCGAAAGCGGCGGCGGCAGGGCTCGGCAGAGGTCGCGTGGCGGCTTCCGGGCTCGGAGAGCGGGCGGATTTCGTCGCGTGTCGCCTCTTCGCCATCGCGCGCGATGTTATGACGGTATGCTTTCGAGCTCGTGAGCCTCGCCGCGCCGCGCCCACGTCACGTTTCCCTTCCCATCTGGGTCATGCGACATCGGATCGAGGTCTTTCTCGGAGGCGCGGCGGTCGTTCTCCTCGCCGCGGCTCTCGTCGGGTTCATCGGATCCGCGGTCTCGGCGCGCTTCGACAGCCGCCACTGGAATCTCCCCTCGCGCATCTACTCGGACGTGACCGTGCTCGAGCCGGGCGGCCCCGGATCGGCGGACCGGCTGACCGCCAAGCTCGAGCGGCTCTTCTACGAGTCGGGATCGGATTCTCCGGAGAAGCCGGGACACTACCGGCGCACGGGCGATTCCGTCGAGGTCTACACGCGCGACTTCTTCTACCCCGGGCGCCAGTTTCACGGCTATCGGGCGCGGATCACCTTCGCCGGCGACGTCGTGCGGTCCGTCGTGGACGAGCGCGGCGACCCGCTTCCGGCGCTCGTCGTCGAGCCGGAGCGGCTCGGCTCGGTCTTCGGCGAAGAGTTCGAGGACCGGACGCTCGTCCGGCTCGAGGAGGTTCCGCGCTCGCTGACGGACGCCATCCTGGTGACGGAGGACCGGGACTTCTACCGGCACAAGGGAGTCTCGATCAAGAGGACGTTCGGCGCGATCCTCGCCACGATGCGCGGCGGGACGGTTCAGGGCGGTTCGACGCTGACGCAGCAGCTCGTCAAGAACGTTTATCTGACGCCGGAACGCACGCTGCGCCGCAAGGCCGTCGAGGCCGTCATGGCGGTCGTCCTCGACGCCCGGTATTCGAAGGACCAGATCCTCCACGCGTACTTGAACGAGATCTACCTCGGGCAGCACGGCTCGATCGCCATCAAAGGTGTCGGCGAGGCCTCCCGGTTCTACTTCGGAAAGCAGGTCTCCGACCTCGACCTCGCCGAGTCCGCGACGATCGCGGGGATGATCAAGGCCCCGAACTCCTACTCTCCGTTCCGCAGCCCGGAGCGGTGCCGGGACCGGCGCAATCTCGTGCTGGAGCAGATGCTCGAACAGAAGAAGATCGGCCGGGGAGAGATGGAAGCGGCCGCGGCATCCCCGCTCGTTCCGCGCGTGCGGCGGGCGCAGAAGATCATCGCTCCGCACTTCGTGGACTTCGTCAAGGCGGAGCTCACCGAGGCGTATGGCGGCAAGCTCCGCACTCAGGGGCTCCAGATCTTCACGACCCTCGACGTGGACCTTCAGCAGGCGGCGCAGCGCGCGGTCACCGGAGGCCTCGCGGCGCTCGAGAACCGCTACCGCCGTCTCGCGGTCGCGGCTCGGCACACTCCGCTCCAGGGCGCGCTCATCCAGCTCGAGCCGCAGACCGGCGCCGTCAAGGTGCTCGTGGGCGGCCGCGACTACCGACTCTCGCAGTTCAACCGCGTCACGCAGGCTCACCGCCAGCCCGGCTCGCTCTTCAAGCCCTTCGTCATGCTGGCGGCGTTCGCGCGCCGGGACCTCTCGCCACCCGTGACCCCGGCGACGATCCTCTCGGACTCCCCGATCACGGTCGAGTGGGGTCGCCGCCGCGCGTCCGAGCGGTGGACCCCGCGCAACTACGACGGCGGCTACCGCGGGCCGATCTCGGTCCGGCGCGCCGTCGAGCTCTCGATCAACATCCCGACGGTGCGGGCGGCGCTCGCTGCCGACCTTTCCACGGTACTCGCCGCGTCGCGCGCCGCGGGGATCAGCTCCCGGATGGAACCCTATCCCTCCGTCGCCCTCGGCGCCTTCGAGATCTCGCCCATGGAGATCGCGGCGGCCTACTCGGTGCTCGCAAACGGCGGCGTCCGAGTGGAACCGAACGCCATCGTCGGCGTCCTGACCTCCGACGGCTCGATCCTCGACCGGAAGGAGACGCCGTTGAAGCAGGTGCTGCCGGCCGACGCCGTCTTTTTGATCGATTCCATCCTGCGCGGCGCCGTCGATCGCGGGACTGCGGCAGGAGCCCGCGCCGGAGGGCTCCGGGGCGTTCTGGCGGGCAAGACCGGGACCACGAACGACGGCCGCGATGCGTGGTTCGTCGGTTTCTCTCCGCGGTTTCTCGCGACGATCTGGGTGGGATATGACGACAACCGGGGACTGAACCTCTCCGGCTCCCAGGCTGCCGTTCCGATCTTCGCCGAGTTCTCGCGCTCGCTTCCCCCGCAGCTCTTCGCGGAGGGGTTCCCGTTGCCGTCGGACATCGTGACGGCCGAGATCGATCCGGACACCGGATTCCTGGTCACGCCGGGTTGCCCGCGGCGCATGACCGAGGTCTTCATCGCCGGGACCGTCCCGACCGAGCTCTGTCCCGAGCACCAGGGCTTCACGGGAGAGCCCGAGCCGTACCCGACGCCGTCGCCCGAGGCGTTTCCGCCGGTCGAGGGCGAAGAGGATCGGCCGCCGGGATAAACGAGGCCCAAAGACCAAAGATCGTTTGATAGATTGATCGGTTCGATGAGCCGATCTCCTCGCCCCGCTCCTGTCATTCGGATTCTCGGCGCGCGGACCCACAACCTGAAGGACGTCTCGGTCGGGATCCCACTCTCCCGGCTGACCGTCGTCACCGGCGTCTCCGGCTCCGGCAAATCTTCGCTCGCGTTCGACACACTCTACGCGGAGGGGCAGCGCCGTTACGCCGAGTCGCTCTCGACCTACGCGCGGCAGTTCTTGGAGAGGCTCGACCGTCCCGACGTCGACTCGATCGAGCCGGTCCCGCCGGCGATCGCGCTCGAGCAGAAGAACGGCGTCCGCAACGCCCGCTCGACGGTCGGCACCCAGACGGAGATCTACGACTCGCTCCGCCTCCTTTTCGCGCATGGCGGAACGACGTTCTGCCCCGACTGCGGCCTCGCGGCGGTGCCGGGCGGAGTGGATCGCGCGGTCGAGGAGCTCGCGGCTTTCGAGGAAGGGTCGCGCGTCGTCCTCGCGGCGCCCGTCGACTGGAAGGGCAACGGGCGGGCGGAGAAGCGTCGGGGCCGGCGGCGCCGCGAGCGCGAGGAAGGGCTTCGGGTGGCGGAGTTGAAACGCGCGGGCTTCTTCCGGGCTCTCTCTCCAGTCGGCGAGACCGTCGAGATCCCCGACGATCCGGCTGGAATCGAGCCGCTTCTCGACGCCGAGGGAAGGCTGCCGGTCGTGGTCGGCCGGTTCATCGTGAGGGAGGAGTCCCGGGCGGAGATCGCGACCGCGGCGGAAGCGGCGTTCTCGATGTCGGGTTCGCTGCTTGCCCGGACCGAGCAGGGGACCCGGACCTTCCGGCGGGGGCTTCACTGTCCGAAATGCGGGTCCGACTTCCGGGACCCGACGCCTCCTCTCTTCGCCTTCAACTCGCCGCTCGGAGCGTGTCCGACCTGCCAGGGTTTCGGGCGCGTCATCGGCGTGGACTTGGAGAAGGTGATTCCCAACCCGGGTCTGGCGCTGGAGGAGCGGCCGGTCGCCGCCTGGAACACGCCGGCGTACGAATCGGCGTACGACGATCTCTTTCGGGCCTGCCGGCGGTATTCGGTCCGCACGGACGTACCGGTCGAACGGCTGTCCGCGCACGAACGGGAAGTCCTAATCAAAGGACGTGGCGAGTTCTACGGAATCAATGGGTTTTTCGAGTGGCTCGAGACGAAGCGCTACAAGATCCACGTCCGCGTCCTGCTCGCCCGCTACCGCGCCTACCGGTTGTGCCCGGAGTGTCGGGGCGCCCGCCTGGGCCCGGCTTCCCTGTGGGTTCGTTTTCGCGGGCGCACGATCTCGGAGCTCGTCGATCTCTCGTTGTCGGATCTCAAGACCTGGTTCGACGAGCTCTCGCTCGACGCGGACGAGGAGGAGCGGCTGAGCTCGGTCGTGACGGAGATCCGTTCCCGTATCCGATACATGAACGACGTCGGTCTCGAGTACCTGACGCTCTCCCGCGCGGCTCGCACTCTTTCCGGCGGGGAGTCGCAGAGGATCGGCCTCGCGTCGGCGCTGGGCGGCTCGTTGACCGGAACTCTCTACGTCTTGGACGAGCCGACCATCGGCCTCCACGCCGTCGACACGCGGCGGCTGCTCGCGATCCTGCGGCGGCTCGCGGATCGCGGGAATACGGTCGTCGTCGTCGAGCACGATCCCGAGGCGATCGAGGCGGCGGACCACGTGATCGACCTCGGGCCGGGCGCCGGCAGCCTCGGCGGGCAGCTTCTGTTTGAGGGCACGCCGCGCGCGCTCGCGCGAGTGAAGTCTTCGGCGACGGGCGAGCTGCTGCGGCGCCGGGGGCTGCCGGGAACCGTCCGGCGCGGCACGGCGCCGTCGGCGGCGCCTCCGAGGACGGCGCGGGGCGGCCGCGTGGTCGCGTTCCGGCGCGCCGAAGGAGCGGTGACGGTCGTCGGCGCGCGAGAGCACAACCTGAAGAACCTGACGGTCCGGTTTCCGCTCGGCCGCCTGGTCTCGGTCTCGGGAGTCTCGGGTTCGGGGAAATCGACCCTCGTCCGCGACATCCTGCACAACTCCTACGCGCGCCGATACAAGGGGACCGTCCAGCTCGACGTGGGCGCGCACGACCGCATCGAAGGACTGGAGCTCGTCGCCGACATCCTGCTCGTCGACCAGAGCCCGCTCGGAAGATCCGCGCGGTCCAACCCGGTCACCTACACGAAGGCATGGGACGAGATCCGGCAGGTCTTCGCGCGCACGGCTCGAGCCGTGTCGCGCCGGATTACCGCGCGCGAGTTCTCGTTCAACTCGCCGGGCGGCCGCTGCGAGGTGTGCAAGGGAACCGCCTGGCAGACCATCGACATGCAGTTCTTGGCCGACGTCACCGTGCGGTGCGACGCCTGCGACGGGCGGCGGTTCCAGGGGCGCATCCTCGCGATTCGCCATCGCGGGAAAAACATCGGCGACGTCCTCTCCATGACCGTGGACGAAGCGATGTCGTTCTTCTCGGACGAGCCGGCGATCGTGCGGCGGCTGGCGCCGCTCGCCGAAGCCGGTCTGGGCTATCTCCCGCTCGGCCAGCCCACGGCAACGCTCTCGGGCGGCGAGGCGCAGCGCCTGAAGCTCGCTTCTTTTCTCGAGATCCGCCCGGCGACCGCGCGCGGAGTTCTCTTCCTCTTCGACGAGCCGACGACCGGGCTGCACGCCTCCGACGTGAACCGCCTCCTCGGGACGTTCCGCCGGCTGATCTCCCGCGGGCACTCCGTGGTCGCGGTCGAACACCACCTGGAGTTCCTGTCGGCGTCCGATTGGATCATCGATCTCGGGCCGGGCGGCGGGGACGAGGGGGGACGCATCGTTGCCGAAGGACCTCCCGAGGACATCCGCCGTTCACCGGCGAGCCTGACCGGCCGCTTCCTCGCCGAAACGGCACGTACTCCGCCTCCGGAGGAGGACCAGAGACCCGGGACCAAAGGCCAACGGGGAGTGAGTTAGGGCGTCCCGGGTCCTTGCTCTTTGGTCCTGGCTCGCGCGGCGGCCTCCTGGAGAAACGCCTCGAGCTTCTGTTTGCCGGCGTAACCCTGCGTGGTCGCGATCTCGCGGCCGTCGGGCGCGGCGACGACGAGCGTGGGGAACGCGTTGACGCGGTACCGGCGCTGGAGCTCGTCGAGCCAAGCGGGGTTCGTTCCCTCCTCCCGCATGCGGTCCATGACGCGCGCCGGCACGTACGACTCGTCCACCATCGCGGCGACTTTCGCGTCGCCCCAACCATCCGAGTCGAGGACGTGGCACGGTCCGCACCATTCGGCGGTGAAGTCGTAGAGGATCGGCTTGCCGGAGGTTCGCGCGGTGGCTGCGGCGACCGAAGGGGCAATCCAGTGAACCAGGCCACCGGCTGCCGTCTCTTTTTTCGACGTCACGACCGTCACGATCCGGAAGAGCGCCGCCGCGAGAACGACCCAGAGGATGACCGAAGACAGCTTCGACTGGGAGCCCGACGGAACGCGGCGCCGTTCGGCCAGCGCAGGAGCGGACGGCGCGCTCTTCGCGGCTTCGACGGCGTCAGTCCTGTCCATACGGCAGCTCCCTTCGGCTGAAGATCAAGGCGGCAAGCACCAGGTAGACGGTCAGGGCGAACACCCAGCGGCCCGTCGCCGCTCCCAGAATACCCTCCCCGCGCAAGGCCTCGTTCCACGACACGGCCGGGAGGAGGTTTTCACGCGCTGCCTCGGCTACGTTGCGGAGCCAGATCTTCTGCCACGGCGGAAGGTGCAGAACCATGAACAGGATGAGAAGGCCGAGGAGATCGGCGATTCCCGGGAGAAACGTCGAAAACATCACGAGGATCGCGGCCTGGAAAGCGCCGGTCAGGAACGTATCGGCCGCGAGCAACGCGAGGCGGCCGGGCGAGGCATCCGCCGCCGCGGAGCGCGCGGCGAGGTGGACGACGAGGAAGATGAGAGCGCTCGTCAAGACGAGAAACATCGCATACGACGCGAGGATGCCGAGGTATCGACCGAAGAGGTATTCGGACCGGCGGATCGGCCGCGAAAGGATCATCTGCAGAGCGCCGCTCGAAATGTCCCGTGAGATCGAGCCCGCGGCCAGCACGAAGATCGCCCAGTGCACGACGACGAACCCTCCCCGCCCTCCTCCGGTGCCGAAAGCGGAGATCTCGATGATCGCGAAGACGATGAGAGCTCCGACGAGACCGGCGGAGCCGTACTTCTGCCGGACGTAGCGGCGGATCATTTCGATCACGGGCCGGGCTCCTCGGAAAAGAGCTCCTCGAGCTCGGCGGAGATCTTCGCTTCGAAGACCGGCACTCCCGCAAGAGCGAGTGCCCGGACGGCGCGGGCCATGTCGTCGTCCGAGCCGACCGAAAATCGGAGCGAGCCGTTCGCGTCGGCTTGCGTCTCGAACTCTTCCACGGAGAGGATCGACGCGGCGTTCGCCAGGGCGGCCGCCGGAACCCGGACGAGCCCGCGGCGTCGGGTCGCCGAGGCGCCGCGGAGGGTCTCGCTCTTCGTCAGGCGGCCGCTGTCGATGAAGACGACGCGATCGCAGACTCTCTCGACCTCCGCGAGTTGATGTGAGTTCAAGACGATCGTCGCGCCCCGCGCCTTCGCTTCGAGAATCCGGTCACGCACGAGCGCGACTCCGCGCGGGTCTGTGCCGGACGCCGGTTCGTCCAAGAAGAGGAGCTCCGGGTCGAGGAGCAGCGCCTGCGCGAGCCCGATCCGCTGGAGCATCCCCCGCGAGTAGCCCCGGAGTGGACGGGCGAGCGCTGCCCTTTCCAGCCCGACCCGGTCCGCGGCCGCTTCCACCCCGGCCGCCGCGCGGTCCGGAGCCCCGCCGGCGAGCCGCCAGTGGAACGCCAGGAAAGCTCTGCCGGGCAGGTCACGATCGAAGCCGAGCCGCTCGGGAAGATACCCGGTCCTCGCCCGGATGGAGAGGTCGTCCGGCGTTTTTCCGTCGACGGTGATCGCGCCCCGGTCCGGCTTCAAAAACCCGAGAAGGCAGGAGAGCAAGGTCGTCTTTCCCGCTCCGTTCGGCCCGATCAAACCGAGTGTCTCTCCGCGCCGGACCTCCAGGGAGACCCCGTCGAGCGCCTGCACTCGGCGGGCGCCGATCCGGCCGAACGTTTTGGACACGCCGGCAACGGCGATCATCTTTCGTTCATCTTACGTGAGCGGGAATACGTGCTAGATTGCGCGCGCTTTTCGACAGGCTGAATGATCGAAGTCGAGAACCTCACCAAGCGCTTCCCGACCCAGGTTGCCGTTTCCGACGTTTCCTTCTCCGTCCGGGAGGGCGAGATCGTCGGATTCCTCGGACCGAACGGCGCCGGCAAGACGACCGCGATGCGCGTTCTCACGGGATTCCTTCCGCCGACGTCGGGCACCGCGCGCGTCGCCGGCTACGACGTCGTGACCCGCTCGGAGCAGGCTCGCGCGAGCCTCGGCTACCTGCCGGAATCGGCGGCG
>DASWDK010000033.1:0-2981 GCA_036395335.1 Thermoanaerobaculia bacterium | reverse complement strand
AATATTGGGGCGTGGACGACTTCGTCAAAGGGAAAGCCGACGATTTCGCGAAGAAGGGCTACGTCGCGCTCGCCGCCGACCTGTATCGCGGAAAGGTGGCAACCGACCCGGACACCGCCCACCAGCTCATGCGGGGAATGCCCGAGGACCGCGCGATGCGCGATCTCAAGGCCGCGTTCGATTATCTGCGATCGCGCGACGACGTCGACGCGACCCGGATCGGCTCCATCGGATGGTGCATGGGAGGCGGCTATTCGCTGGCGCTCGCTCTCGCGCAGCCGAAGCTCGCGGGATCGGTCCTCTACTATGGACACCTCGTCACCGACGACGCGACGATCAAGGGATTATCCGTCCCTCTGCTCGGCAACTTCGGCGGCCAGGACAAAGGAATCCCTCCCGATAGCGTTCGGGAGTTCGAGAGAAAGGCGAAGGCGGCGGGCAAGAGCGTCGACTTCAAGATCTACCCGGACGCGGGACACGCGTTCGCGTCTTCGAAGGATCCGGCAGTCTTCCGGGCCGAAGACGCCAAGGACGCCGATGCGCGGACCGACGCGTTCTTCGAAAAAGTACTGAAGAAGAAATAGCCGCTCGGCGGCGACCGGCTCAGGCCTGGCGGTTCTTGTACCAGTCCGCGTTGACCTGGAGGTAGTGCTTCCACTTCTCCGGGATCGTCTCCTCGGTGAAGATCGCGGTCACCGGGCAGGCGGGCTCGCAGTTGCCGCACTGGATGCAGACGTCCGGATCGATGTAGAGCATTTCGGCCGTCTCGAACTCTTTCTCGTCTTTGCGCGGGTGAATGCAGTCGACCGGACACACGTCCACGCAGGCCGTGTCCTTCGTGCCGATGCAGGGCTCCGCGATGATGTACATCCCCATCGAGTCGTTCCTCCGCGGCGGTTACGCCGCGTCGTGATTCTACCGAATCGAGCGAAGTCTGAGCTCCAGTGGGCTCCCGGACGACTCTCGTCTTCGGTCTTTTCGACTAGCTCCGGGCTACGCTGATCTGATGGGCCAGGTTCTGACCGTCGGGCAGGGTGGTATAGCGGACCGTCACCTTCGCTCCGGGCGCGAGGGTCCCGTTGATCTTGGTGTCGGCCGACCAGACGAATTTCGTCTCCGGGCCGTCCGCCACGGCGACGACGACGGTCCGCTCCGCCGCGTCGAGCTTGGAGACGGTGCCCGTTGCGGTCTGCGTCTTCTCGGCACCGGCCGCGTTCCCCGCAATCAGGACGAACGTGAGCGCGGTGGCGGCCGCAAGAAGCGAAGCTCTCGTCTTTTTCGACATCCGTGCCTCCGGGAAGGGAACAACCCTCGCGGCGGACTCATTCCGGCGCATCGCGCCGAGGTTCCCGTTTGACAGGGTGGAGGCGCGTCCCTACAATACCCCGTTTTTCTCATCACGTCTCCGGAGGCAAGTCAGAAATGGCAAAACGCTGGTCGGAAGCCGAGCTTCGATTCCTCAGGGACAATTCTTCGAAGATGAGTGTCCAGGCTCTCGCCGACGCGCTCTCCGTACGCGTCGACGACCTCGAGAAGAGGCTGGAGAAGCTCGGCGCGGCGCCGACCGCGGCAGATGCGCCGAAGAAGGCCCAGACGTTGAAGGAGCTTTCCCGTTCAACCGAGAACGCGCGCAAGGAGTACGACCGCGGGGTCGCGGCGCTCCAGCGGCGCAAGCTCGACGACGCGGAAAAGCATTTCCTCGATCTCATCCAGAAGTATCCGGAGGAGAAGGAGCTCGTCGATCGCGCGCGCGTCTATCTCGCGGTCTGCGAGCGGCAGAAACCCGAGACCCGGCCGTCGCTCTCTGAGCCGGAGGACTACTACTACACCGCGATCCTGGAGAAGAACCGGGGCAACGTCGACGAGGCGATCGAGCACCTGAAGCGGGCCGCCCACAAGAACGGCGGCGGCAAGGTCGACTTCCTCCTGGCCTGCTGCTACGCCCAGCGCGGCGAGTCGGGCTCCGCCCTGGAGCACTTGCGCCGCGCGATCGGCGAGGACCAGCGCAACCGAATCCTGGCCCGTCACGATCGCGATTTCGATCCGGTCCGCGATTCGCCCGAGTTCCGGGAGTTGCTCGCCTCGTAAGAAGCCCTCGGCGGAGCAGCGCCCCTCCGGAGATGCCGGGCCCGTATACTTGCAGGCTCTCGCCCGACACGGGCGACGACTGATCCATGAAGGCCTCCGCGAAGAAAAAGCGCGCCGCTCGGCCGCGGAGCCGTCCCGGCGAACCCGAACCTCCGCCACAGGTCGTGGTGCTCGCGGCCGGAGTCGGCTCCCGGATGCGCTCGGCGCTGCCCAAAGTCCTGCACCGCGTCGGCGGACGGACGCTCTTAGACGCGGTCCTCGATACGGCTCAGGGCCTGTCGCCTTCTCGGATCGTCGCGGTCATCGGCGCCGGCCGGGAAAAGATCGAAAGCGCGCTCGCCGGCCGCGACGTGACGATCGTGGTCCAGGATCCGCCGCTCGGCACCGGAGACGCCGCGCGCCGGGCGCTTTCCGCTCTGTCGAACGGACCCGGCCCGGTCGTGATCCTCTCGGGGGACGCGCCGCTTCTGACCGCGGCGACGGTCGCCCGGCTGATCGAGCGGCGGCGCGAGAAGGACCTCGATCTCGCGCTCCTCACGTTTCGCCCGCCGGACGCCGGCGATCTCGGACGGGTCGTGCGCGACCCCCGCGGGCGCGTCCGGCGCATCGTCGAAGCGCGCAACGCCACCGCGCGAGAAAGACGCCTGATGGAGGCGAATGCCGGCGTCTACTGCTTCACCGGCTCCGCGCTCTCTGACGCGCTCGCAAAGCTCGTCGCGAACCCGTTGACCAGGGAGTTCTACTTAACCGATGCCGTCGAGATTCTCGCATCGGCCGGCGGCGCAGTCGAGGCGGTCGAGGCCGACGACTGGCGCGAGGGCTGGGGCGTCAACACCCGTCGCGATCTCGCGGCCGCCGAGGAGATCGAACGCCGGCGGTGTCTCGAGCGGGCG
>DASWDK010000032.1:0-4210 GCA_036395335.1 Thermoanaerobaculia bacterium | reverse complement strand
GGCCGCTTTTCCTTCGAATGCATGGAGCACGATTCCTTCCAGCAGATCGCCGAGCGAGAGGTCCTTCAGGTCCGCAAGCGCCTTCAGGACTTTGAGAAGACGCTTCTCCATGCGGACGCCGGTCTGGACGCGGTCGACCGGGCGGGGCGTCGGTCGTGGTGCTGTTGTTACCATAGTACCAAAGTACCACAAACGCCTGACCGCCCTGGACTTTGCGCAGCAAAGTGGCAAGTGGAGACCTGACCCTCAATGTGGCAAGTGGAGACCTGACCCCCTCTCCGGCGCTGCCGCGAGAGCCAGGGAGACCAGTACTCAACTACGAAGGATTTCGTCGCCCGACACCGCTTGCTTAGACGTGACCGCTTCGAAAAGGTTTGGGCGATAAGGCGTTCGGCGGCGTTCATCCTGCATTCACCGGCCTTCTCATAGCGTCCGATTCGCGCCGCGCGAATCTCTCGCGCTTCGCGAGGAGGGTAGAAATGAAGAGATCCTTGGTTCGGGCTCTTTCGCTCGTTTCGCTTCTGGGCGTTCCCGCGGGACTACTCGCTCAGGCGGCCACTGCCCCGACGCCGTCGACCACCACGACCACTACGACCACTACCAAGATGAAGACGACGACCAAGGCGACCAAGAAGAAGGCGACGAAGAAGCACAAGAAGCACCACGCCGCCACGACCGCTCCGGCGGAGAAGCCGACGCCCGCCAGCAAGTAGTTCCGGGAAGTCAGAAGCAGAAGAGCCGGGGGTTTCCCGGCTCTTTTTTTGTCTTTGGCTCTGGGCTTCTCCTACCGCATCGCCTCCATCGGCGAGAGCCGCGACGCCCGGATCGCGGGATACATTCCGAAGACGAGCGCGAGAGCGAGCGCCGTCGCCCAGGCGACCAGGAGACCGACGGGATTGACAACGAGCCCGTAAGGAAACTTCGGGGACAGCGCCTGGCACAGCGCCGCTCCCGCGACGGTACCGGCGAGCGCCCCGACGGCCGCGAGGACGAGCGCTTCGAGCAGGAACTGGATGAAGACCTCGTGGTCGGACGCGCCCATCGCCTTGCGCAGTCCGATCTCGTACCGCCGGTCGGAGAACGAGATCAGCATCACTGAGAGCACGCCGACGCCGCCGACGAGCAGCACCGTGGCCGCCAGGCTCATCAGGACGATCGTCCAGCCGTGCATCTGGTTCAGGAAGTTCTCGTAAGAGCGCGCGAGCTCCGCCTCGAGGTCGGTGATCTCGATGTCCTCGATGTTGTGGTGCGCCTGCTTCGCGCGCCCGATCATCATCGCCGACACTTCGTTCAAGTCCCGCCTGGCCTTGAGCTTCACGGCGACGTGCACGAGCTTGTGGTCGGGGTCGATCCGGTCCACGAACGCTTCGATCGGGATGAGGATGCCGTTCGCGTCGTAGTAGTTCTCGTCGCTGAAGAGCTGACCCGGCGCCTGGACTCCGACGATGTGAAAGCGAACGCCTTCGACGGTGATGTCGCGGCCGACCGGGTCCGATCCGCCGAAGAGCTTCGAGCCGAGGGTCGCTCCGACGACCGCAACGGTGCTCCGCCGCTTCTCGTCGCCTTCCGTCAGGCCGCGGCCGAGGCCGATGGGCCGGTTCATCCAGCGGGCGTAATCGTGCGTGACCCCGACGATCCAGAGCCGCTCGGTGCCCCCCGGCACCCGCACGGCGGAACGCTTCTGCGCGCGCGGGAGAAAAGCGAGCACTTTCGGATGCGGCGCCGTCAGCCGCGGCAGGTCCTCGAAGCGCAGCCCCGGGCTCATCGCGAAACGTTTCTGCTCCTCGGTCGTCTGCGGCGACCTCGGCGCGAGCGTGATCGTGCCGTCCCAGCTCATCCCGGCGAAGCCGGTCCCGATGCGGTCCATGACCCCGTCGAGCACCGAGGTCATCACGACGAGCGCGAACACGCCCAGCATCAGGAGCGTCAGCGTGAGCGTCGAGCGCAGCTTGTGCGCCCACAGCTCGAGGAAGCCCGTGCGGATGACCTCACCGTAGAGGGCGAGTCGCGCGCGTACCGAGAGTCGCCGCTCGGGAGCGCCGGACAACGGCGTCGCCAGCGGCAGGGCCTCGCTACTCATACCGCAGGGCCTCCATCGGCGAGAGCCGCGAGGCCTTGAACGCCGGATAGAGCGCGAAGAGGAATCCGAACGCAGCCGCGAGTAGAAAAGCGAACAGGAAGCTCTTCGGGTCCATCCAGAGCGGGACCCCGATCGCCGAGGTGATGATCTTCGAGAAGCCGATGCCCGCGAGCATCCCGACCGCGCTCCCCATTGCCGAGACGAGGAGCGCTTCCGTCAGGAACTCCTTGAAGATCTCCCTTCCGGGGGCGCCGATCGCCATCTTGACGCCGACTTCGCGGACCCGCTCCTTCAGCGACGCCATCTGGATGTTGACGTTGACGATTCCTCCGCCGAGGATGGACAGGATCCCGGACAACGCGAAAATGACGTCGTAGGCGTCTCTCTCCTTCTGCCTCTTGCGGACCCGCGAGGCGACGTCGTCGAGACGAAAGTCGTCCTGCTGGCGGTGGTTCGCCTTGAGGAGATTCGAAAGGCTCTTCGAGAACGCACTGATCGCGTCGACGTCGTGCATCTTGAACGTCACGCGGTCGAGCCGCTGGTAAGCGTCCCCCTCGAACCGCCGGGTGACGAGTGTCGAGGGGACCGCGATGATGCGGTTGCGCCAGCGGAAGATGTTCCCTCCGGCCTTGCGGAACTTGAAGACGCGCTCCTCGAAGACCCCGACGACCTTCACCGGCACGTCGCCGACGCGCATCGTCTGGCCGAGCGCGTCGCCGAACGGAAAGAAGACGGTCGCGGCCTCCGTGCCGAGGATCGCGACCGGCGCTCCGGCGGCAACGTCCCGGGAGGAGAAGCCGCGTCCCTGAGCGATCTCGTAACCTTCGGTCGCGAGATACTCGCCGCCGATTCCCCAGATCTGCCGCTCCTGGTCTCCCCAGGCCGAACGAACGCGGGTGCGGGCGAACTTGACGACGCTCGCGCCCGCGACCTGTTTCGTGTCGAGCCCGGTCCCATCGTTCGCGTCCTGGGTTCGCAGGCCGAGGTTCGCCGTCTGCAACGCCGAGGGACGGCCATCGTTGACGACCGGGTTCGGCTGGACATTCAGCTTGTCGAGGCCGCCCAACCGCACGTAGAGCTGATCGGCGCGGCGGCGCTGGCTGTCGGAGATGGAGAACCCGCCGAGCACCGACGCGACGCCGAGGATGACGCCGAGCGCCTGGAGGACCGATCGGGCGGGGTTTTCCCGCATCTCGACCCAGGAGTTGCGGAGACGTTCGCGGAAAGCGCCGCTGAGCATGCCGACCGGTCGCTACGCCACTTTCTCGGTCGGGCCCGCGATGCGTCCGTCGTGGATCTCGACCTGTCGGCTCGCGAGCGAGGCGATGTCGAGATCGTGGGTGACGATCAGGATCGTGTTGCCCTGCCGGTGAAGATCGCAGAAGAGCTCGAGCACCTCGTGGCCGGTCTTGGAATCGAGCGCGCCGGTCGGCTCGTCGGCGAGGAGCATCACCGGCGTGTTTGCGAGAGCCCGCGCGATTGCGACGCGCTGCCGCTGCCCTCCGGAGAGCGCCGACGGGAGCTGCTTCGCTTTCTCCGGAATCCCGACGCGCTCCAGCAGCTCGATCGCTCGGCGCCTGCGCTCCTTGTGCGGAACCCCCGCATAGAGCATCGGCAGCTCGACATTGCGCAGGACCGACGCCTTGGGAAGGAGGTTGTAGAGCTGGAACACGAAGCCGATCTTCTGGTTTCGGATCCGGGCGAGCTCCGCTCCGGAGAGACCATCCACGCGCTCTCCGTCGAAGGCGTACGTTCCGGTCGTCGGCGAGTCGAGGCAACCGAGGATCGCCATGAGCGTCGATTTGCCCGACCCCGACGGTCCGATCAATGCGAGGAACTCGCCGCGCTCGACGGTCAGGTCGATTCCGCGAAGCGCGCGCACGGCCACACCGTTGCCGCCGAACGTCTTCGTCAGGGACTTCGTTTCGATGATCGGAGTCATGCCGCTAATTGTTCTCGTCGTCCTTCTCGACCTTCTTCTTCGTCGGGTCTTCGAGCGAGACCTGATCGCCGGACCTCAAGCCCGCGAGGATCTCGACTCGCTCGAGTGTGGCGACGCCGGCCTTGACCGGGACGACGTCGAAATACTCCTTCCAGTGGTCGGAGAGCCAGATGAACTTGTTGCGGCCG
>DASWDK010000031.1:0-5476 GCA_036395335.1 Thermoanaerobaculia bacterium | reverse complement strand
GGGCTCGAGTTTCTTTCCTCCGATCTCGAGCGGGACTTCGGTCTTCAACCTCGTCGTCTGGTTCGCGCCCAGGCGCCACACCGGCGCTCCCGCGTTGACGGTCTTGCCGTAGTCGGCGCCCTTGCCGAAAATGTTCGTGCGTCCGCGCAGGATCGGGCGGCTGTAGGTGATCTCGATCCACTTGCCTCCCGTATAGCGGCGTTCCTCGCTTTCGGGATTGACCCAGGTGCCACCCACCTGCGTCGCGGCGGTACCGGGCGGGCTCGCGGCGCGGCGCGGGCCGGAAGGCGTCGGCTTGGCCGTGGGGACGGCCGTCTGCGCGAGAGTGAAGGCCGCGGCGAGCAGCATCAAGACCCCTGTCATCCACTGGCGACGAAGCATCTTGTTCTCCTCCTCAGTGAGGGATGAAGCATATTAGAATTCGCCGGCTTCGAAATGAGAAAAGTTCTTCGGTCCCGCGGCGTCGTGGTTCTGGGATGCCTCGTGATGACTCTGTCACTGCCGCTGAGCGGAGGGCCTTCCGAAGTGAGGAGCGGCGACCGCCTCTGCTACGCGCTGACTGGAGCGAAAGTCATCGCGGCTCCCGGGCGGGTGATCGACCCGGGCATCGTCATCATCCGGGGCGGAGTCTTCGAGGCCGTCGGAGCACAGGGTCAGGTCTTGATTCCGGCCGACGCGCGCGTCTTCGAGCTGAAGGGGAAGGTCCTCCACGCAGCCTTCATCGATCCTTACGTGCCGGCGGATCGGCTGGCGGGCAAGCGTCCCCAGGGGCCGTCCGACGACGAGGAGGCGGCGGAACAGACCCCGGGAGGCGGCCGGACCGCCGCGGCCACATCCCCGACGCCGGCCGCTCCGGCCAATCCGGCGTATCCGGAAGATCGTGTGATCGACACGCTCCGGATCCAGGAGCGCGTCGCCGACACCTACCGGCGCCTCGGCTTCGCGGTCGTCGCGGCGGTGCCGTCGTCGGGGATCCTGCGCGGGCGCGGCGCGCTGGTCAGCCTCGCCGAGGAGCCGATGGAGGCTCGCGTCCTCGCGAGCGAGGCCGGGCAGTACGTCTCGCTCGAACCCGAGCGGTTCGATTTTGCCACTTTCTTCCGCGCGGTGTATCCCTCCTCGAAGATGGGCGCGGTCGCCATGGTCCGCCAGGGATTCCTCGACGCGGCCTGGTGGCGCGGCGCCGAGGCGGCCTATGCGCGGCGTCCGGTCGGCCAGGCGCGCCCGCGCCGCGCGGCGGCCGCCGAGGCACTCATGTCCGCGGCCGAAGGGAAGGAGCCGGTCGTCTTCGAGGCGACCGACGTGCTGTCACTCCTGCGCGCGGGGAAGATCGCGCACGAGTTCAAGCTCAAGGCGCGGTACGTCGGAGCGGGCGACGAGTACCGCCTGCGAGACCAGATCGTCGCGATGCACCCCGACCTGATCCTCAAGGTGGACTTTCCGAAGCCCTACCGATTGGACGACGAGGCGGAATGGCTGGACGTGCCTCTGGAAAGGCTGCGGCGGATGGACCGCGCGCCGTCCAACCCGAAGTGGATGAAGGATGCCGGTCTGACCTTCTCCTTCACGACGGCCGGCCTCGACGACGCCGAGGACTTCCACCGGAGAGTGCGGGAGGTGTTGGGGCGCGGTCTCTCCAAAGAGGACGCCCTGGCGGCCGTGACGACGGTTCCGGCACGGCAGCTCGGCTTCGGCGACCGGCTGGGCTCGATCGAGGCGGGAAAGATCGCGGACCTCGCGGTCGAGACGGGCGAGCCCTTCGCGGAGGGAAGCCGCGTCACGGAGATCTGGATCGACGGGAAGCGGCATGAGCTGCCGGAAAAGAGGAAGACGGAGGGGCAACGGGGGGAAAACCCTCGTCCCGAGGGGATCAAGCCGGACGTGCGTCCGTTTCCCGGGGTGGAGGTGACTCCGCCAGCGTCTCCGAAGGCGGTCGTCGTGCGCGGCGCGACGGTCTGGACCGAGGGGCCGGCGGGGATTCTCGAGAACGCGGACGTCCTCGCCGTCAACGGGAAGATCACGACCGTCGGAAAAGGACTCGCCGCTCCGGCCGGCGCGGTCGAGATCGACGGTCGCGGGAAGCACGTCTCGCCCGGCATCATCGACTGCCACTCGCACACCGCCATTGACGGCAACGTCAACGAGTTCGCGCACGCCATCACGGCGGAGGTGCGGATCAAGGACGTGCTCGATCCTCTGGACGTCGCGATGTATCGGGTGCTCGCGGGCGGGACGACGGCCGCCAACGTGCTGCACGGATCGGCCAACGCGATCGGCGGCCAGAACGCGATCGTGAAGTTCCGGTTGGGCGGCGGGCCGGATGAGCTCGTCTTCGCCGGCGCGCCGGAGGGGATCAAGTTCGCTCTCGGCGAGAACCCGAAGCAGTCGAACTTCCAGAGCCCTCGGCCGCGTTATCCCGCGACGCGCATGGGCGTGGCGAACTTGATCCGCGAGCGCTTCCTTGCCGCGCGCGTCTACCGCAAGCGCCTGGCGGAATACGGGAGAGCCGCCGCGGTCAAGGGCGCCTCGCCCGTCCCGCCCGCCGTGGACCTGCAGCTCGAGGCGATTGCCGAGGTTCTCGAGGGTAAGCGAGCCATCCACTGCCACTCCTACCGCAAGGACGAGATCCTGGAAGTCCTCCGTGTGGCGGAGGAGTTCGGAATCAAGGTCGCGACTTTTCAACACGTGCTCGAGGGATACAAGGTGGCCGACGAGATGGCGAAGCACGGCGCCGGCGGCTCGAGTTTTTCCGACTGGTGGGCGTACAAGCCCGAGGCCTACGACGCGATCCCATACAACGGCGCGCTCATGCGCGAGCGCGGCGTGCTCGTCTCCTTCAACTCCGACTCGGACGAGCTCGCGCGCCGCTTGAACTGGGAGGCCGCCAAGGCCGTCCGCTACGGCGATGTCCCGCCGGCCGACGCCCTGGCCTTCGTGACGATCAATCCGGCCCGACAGCTCGGGATCGAAAAGCGCGTCGGCTCGCTCGAGCCCGGCAAGGACGCCGACTTCGTCCTCTGGAGCGGCGACCCTCTCTCGACCTCGACGATCGCCCTGGAGACCTGGATCGAGGGGAAGAAGTACTTCGACCGCGCTCAGGACCTCGCGCGGCGCCCCGCGCTCGCGAAGGAGCGCGCGGAGCTCGTCGAGAAGGCCAAGAAGATGCTCGAGTCCGAGCGCGCCGCCGTGCGAGGCAGGGTGACGCCCACCGAGGGCGGCGAGAGGCCAGCCGCGCCCCCGCCGGAAAAGGTCCCGACGCGCGCGCCCGAAGAGCCCGAGAAGACACCGGCCGTGGCTCCCGCGCCACCGGTCGCGACTCCGACCCCGACTCCGCGGCGGGCCGCGCCATGAGGCTCGTCTCGTTGATCGTCGCGGCCGCGCTGGCGGCGGCGGCCGCCGCGGGAGAGACCGTGGCGCTCATCGGGGGCACGCTGCATCCGGTCGTCGGGCCGGACGTGGCCGGCGGCACGCTGCTGCTGCGCGACGGAAAGATTACGGCGTTGGGAGCGGGACTCGAGGTCCCGGCCGGCGCGAAGGTTGTGGACCTCAAGGGCCGTCACGTCTACCCGTCGCTCTTCCCGGCCTTGACGGAACTCGGCCTCGTCGAGATCTCCTCCGTTCGAGCGACGGTGGACACGACGGAGCTTGGCGAGATCAATCCGCAGGCGCGGGCCGACTTCGCGATGAACTTCGATTCGGAGCTCCTGCCGGTCGCGCGCTCGGCCGGAATCCTCATCGCCGGCGTCACGCCCGTTGGCGGGATCGTGTCCGGCTCCCTTGCCGCCATGAAGCTCGACGGCTGGACTCGGGAGGACGCGACGCTCAAGGCACCCGCCGCGATCGTCGTCCGCTGGCCGGATCTCGCGATCGATCGTTCTCCGGCCGCGCGGCTCTCCGTGCGCCTTCAGGAGAAACGCCGCGACGAGGCGGTCGAGAAGCTCAAGAACATCTTCGCGGAGGCCCGCGCCTACACGAAGGCCAAGGCGGCCGAAGGGAAGGCGGGTATCCCGCGCCACGACGACGATCCCCGGCTCGAGGCCCTCCTGCCCGCTCTCGACGGATCGTTGCCGGTCATCGTCGTGGCCCAGCGGGTGGCACAGCTTCGCGCCGCGCTCGCTTGGGCCAAAAACGAAAACCTGAAGCTCGTCCTAGCGGGAGCGCGGGACGGCTGGCACGTGGCCGACGAGATCGCCGGGGCGAACGTGCCCGTCATCGTCGAGCAGCCGCTCGAGCTTCCGACGCGGCAGGACGAGCCGTACGACGCCAACTTCGCCTCGGCGGGAACGCTCGCGAAGGCGGGCGTGCACGTCGCGTTCAGCGACGGCTCCAACGCGTCGAACGCCAGGAACCTGCCGCACCAGGTGGCCGCCGCCGTGGCCTTCGGTTTCCCGCGCGAGAAGGCCGTTGCCGCCATGACGCTCGAGCCCGCGCGCATTCTGGGCGTCGCCTCCCGCGTCGGGTCGCTCGAGCCCGGAAAGGACGCCACGGTCATCGTTACCGACGGCGACATCCTGGACCTTCGCACCCGCGTCGTCGCCGCCTATCTCGACGGCCGTGCCCTCGACCTGACCGACAAACAGAAGAGGCTGTATGAACGGTACAAGAACCGCCCCAAGCCGGGTGCTCGGTAGAGCGAATCGCGCTTTGGTGTCATTCTGAGGAGCGCAGCGACGAAGAATCTGCTCGGTCTGCTGAAGAAGAGAGCAGATCCTTCGCTGCGCTCAGGATGACAAGGGAAGAGGGCGAAGGGATGACAAGAGGAGGAGGCCATGAACTGGCTCTTCAAAGAGGAACCGACCCACTACTCCTACGACGATCTCGTGCGCGACGGGAAGACGTCGTGGTCCGGCGTCAAGAATCCGCTCGCACAGAAGCATCTGCGATCGGTGAAGAAGGGAGACCGGATTTTCTACTACCACACGGGTGATGAGAAATCGGTCGTCGCCATCGCGAAGGCTGCCGGCGACGCCTACGCCGACCCGAAAGACAAGACGGGCAAGCTCGCGACCGTGGACATCGTTCCCGTCAAGAAACTGGCGCGATCCGTGACTCTCGCCGAGATCAAGGCGAAGGCTTTCTTCAAGGACTTTCCGCTCGTGCGGATCTCCCGGCTCTCCGTCATGCCCGTTTCCGACAGGGAGTGGGCCGAAATAGAGAAACTCGCCGGTTCTTCATGAGGAGGATCTCGATGCGTCTCTGGCCCGTCGCCGCGCTTGCGCTCGCTCTCTCACCCGGCCTGACCGCACAGGATCACACTGGGCACAGCGTTATAGCTCCCACCGCGCCAGCGCCGGTACGGGAGGAGAGTCTTCCCCCTTCGGAGCAGCAGGCGAAGGCGGTCCTGGAGAAATCGCCGCGACATGGGGAGTTCGTGGACGTCAAGATGCCGTCCGGTGCTCCGGTCAAGACGTGGGTGGTCTATCCCGAGCGCAAGGACAAGGCCGGTGTCGTCATCCTCATTCACGAGATCTTCGGGCTC
>DASWDK010000030.1:0-4474 GCA_036395335.1 Thermoanaerobaculia bacterium | reverse complement strand
GGTGATCGTGTACTGGACGTCGGAGAGCGCGCCGTAGAAGACCCAGTAGAAGCCGTTGAACAGCCGGCCGTCCACGGCCTTGATCACGATCTCGACGTTGCTCGAGGAGAAGAACCAGAAGTAGCCGGTGTCGCTGGTCAGGGGAACGGCCTGCGCGGGCGCGTTGCTGATATTGAGGCTGGGCGCGCTGAAGATCGCCTGGACCCGGAACCGCCCGTTGTTCAGGCACAACGTGGTTGCGCCGGCGGTGCAGAGACCCGGACCCTGATTGCAGAGCAGCTGGAGCATGTACGGGCCGGTGACACCCGGGGCGTAGCTGTTCGCGTAGATCGTGTACGTCCCGGACTGTGTGACGGAGAAGGAAATCCGCGAGTTCGTTCCTCCTCCCGGATAGTCGTCGTTCTCCTCGACCTCGAGGCCACTCGGGTCGAGAAGAATGAGGAAGGTGTCGAACGAAGCTTGCATCGTGATCTGCACCGGCTGCCCTGCCGTGCCCTGGAACGTCCAGGCGTCGTAGAAGCTCTGGTCCAACGGGAGCCGGCAGTCGTCGGACGTCAACGCACCGTTCACCGTCGTGTTGCAGCCGATCCCGAGCGTCGTACACGCGAAGGACTGGGAAGGACGGACTCCGGCGGGAGAGATCTTTGTCGGGCCGTTCCCGGACTTCACCGTGGCCGGAGAGCCGACGGACGCGGCGCGAATCGCCGAGGCCGATCCGAGGCTCGCCGCCAGGAGAAGCGAGATTGTGAGCCCGATCGCTCTTGGGCGTCGCGGAGAGAGGGATTTCCGGAATTTGTTCACGGGACCTCCAGGTCGTTGCGCGTTTGCAAGCGGGGTACCAGAATTACGGAAACCGCGCCGGGACCGAGGCGCATTCCCGTGTTCGATCTCACGGGCAGGTCGCGAACGCGTTGGTGTCCTGGATCGGCGCGAACGCCGTGTTCTGAGGATTCCTGTAGGTCCGCACCGTCTCCGTCTGCGTGTCCGTGACGGTCAGGACGACCTGGACGTTGGTCAATCCTCCGGCGAACACCCAGTACCGGGGAGCCGCGGTGAACGTGCACGCGTTGACGACTTTTACGATCACCTCGATGTTATTCGAGGTGAAGAACCAGAAGAGCCCCGTGTCGGTTGTCTCCTCGACGGCCATCCCCGGGCCGGCCTGGCCGGCCGGCGTCGAGTAATTCGCCTGCACGCGAAACCGGCCGTTGTTCAGACAGAGCGTCGTCGCGTTCGCCGTGCACGGTCCCGGCACGGGAGTGAACGTCGGCGGCGGCGGCACAACCGTCGGCGTAGGGGTCGGAGTCGTCGCCGTCCCCGCTGTGCACTGGATCGTCAGGGCGTAGGCGCCGAACTGGTTGGCGAGCAGGCTCGTCGCCCCGACGGTCCAGGTGCCCGACGCGGTCAACGTGAAGGTGATCCGGGAGTTCGTCGAGTCCCCGAAGTCGTCGTTGCTTGCCACGACCGCCGGCGTCGGGTCGAGAAGATACAGGTAAGTGTCGAAGGCGTTCGACGTCATGTCGATCGTCACGGTCTGCCCCGCCGTTCCCTGGAACTGGATGAGGTCCACGTAGCTGCCGTCGTCCAGCCGGCAGTCGTCCGTGGAGATCTCCCCGCTCGCGCTCGACGCCGGGCAGGCGAGAGCTCCGAACTCATTGCAGGTCGCGAGCGCAAGGGTGCCGAACGACCCCCGGCGCGAGAGGAGCTTGCGCGTGTTCGGGGACTTGCCGGGGGTCCGTGGGCTGTCCGAAGAAAGAAGTAACGAGCCGGCGATGAGGATCACGGCCGACAGGAGCGCGGCGTGGGCGCTTCCGATTTCTGCCCGCCGGCTCACGCCGCTCGGACCCGGCCCGGCTTCACGGGCAGGTCGCGAACGCGTTGGTGTCCTGGATCGGCGCGAAGGCGGTGTTCTGCGGGTTCGTGTAGGTCCGCGTCGTGCCGTTCTGGGTGTCGGTCACGGTCAGGACGACCTGAACATTCGTCAGCCCGCCGGCGAACACCCAGTAGCGGGGCGCGCCGGGGAAGGCGCATGCGTTGACCACCTTGATGATCACCTCGATGTTGTTCGCGCTGAAGAACCAGAAGAGACCGGTGTCGGTCGTCTGCGTCACCGCCATCCCCGGGCCTGTAGCTGCGGCCGGAGTCGTGTACGTCGCCTGAACGCGGAAGCGCCCGTTGTTCAGGCACAGCGTCGTCGAGTTGGCCGTGCACGAGCCGGGAGGCGGGGCCGAGCCGCACTGCAGCGCCAGCGTGTAGGGGCCGAACTCGTTCGCCGACAAGCTGTTCGCGACGACGAACCAGGTGCCCGTCGACGTCAGCGTGTAAACGATCTGGGAGTCGTTTCCTCCCCCTCCGTCGTCATCGGTCGCGACGACGTTCGATCCGGAGGTATCGAGCAGGAAAAGGTACGAATCGATGGCCGACGAAGACAAGGTGATCGTGACCTGCTGGCCGGACGTACCCGAGAAGGAATAGACGTCGTAGTAGCTGCCGTCCATGAGAGCGCAGTCCGTGTTCGCCAGCGCTCCGGAGTGCGTCGAGTTGCACGTGATCCCGTCGATGGTCGGGATTCCGCTGACGCAATCCAGCGGCTGGGCCGTCCGGAAAGTCCGAGCGCCCCCTTTGCTCGTGATGAACGACCGGAGGAGCTCCTCTTTCTCGGCGCCGACGACGGGCATGAAGGGGACGTTGTTCGCGGTCTTCGTTGCCGCGCGTAAAGTCTGCGCCGCGGCGCGATGGGAGCAAAGGGCGGCTCCGCAGAGCAGGAGTCCGGTCATGACGATACGGAATCCGAGACGGGTCTGCCGTTTCGTTTTCATACGCTCTCCATCGCGAAAAGGCTCTGCCGGCACTTCTTTCGAGATCCGACGGTCTGCACGAAATCGAGGCTGCTCCCGGTATTCGCCGGGCGATTCTACCGCGTTTTACCGATTTCGGGCGGAAGGGCGAAGGGTCTGCTAACTTCGCTCGGTGCCGAATGCGCGAGCCGTTCGCCCGGTGTGCGTTCTCTCGATCGCGGGGTCCGATTCGGGCGGAGGCGCCGGGATCCAGGCGGACCTGCTGACCTTCGCCGCGCACGCCGTATACGGCGCGACGGTGGTCGTCGCGGGAACCGCGCAGAACACTCGAGGCGTCGTCTCGATCGAGCCGTTCTCTCCGCGCTTCGTCTCGGAACAGATCGATGCGGTCTTCTCCGATCTCGCTCCCGCTGCGGTGAAAATCGGGATGTTGTGGGACGCGCGGCACGTCCGCGCAGTCGCCGCCGGCCTCCGCCGTCACGGGGCGAAGAACGTCGTCCTCGACCCTGTGCTCGTCTCGACAAGCGGCGTTTCTCTCCTCACCGCCGCGGGGCTTCGCGCACTGCGACGGGATCTCCTTCCCTTGAGCGACCTCGTGACGCCGAACCTCGACGAAACCGCGGCGATCGCGGGCAAGTCCGGCCGAACGGACTTCGATCTGCGCCGGGCGGTCGAGAAGATCGGAGGTTTCGGCGCCCGCGCCGTCCTCGTCACCGGGGGAGACGCGGGAGGCGACCGGGTCCGCGACCTTCTGTGGAACGGAAAGGATTTCCGGATCTACGAACATCGCCGCGTCACGACCGGCGCGACGCACGGGTCCGGCTGCACCTTGTCTTCCGCCATTGCCGCGAATCTCGCGCGCGGCTACGGCCTCGAGGCCGCCGTGTCCCGGGCGATCCGTTACGTGACGCGAACACTTCGCCGCGGCGTCTTTCCGGGAAATGGAGCGGGTGTTCCGGGCCGTCTTCCCGGAGCCCTCATTCCCAGAGGTCGAACCGGTAGCCGGGCGACGAGTATGCGGTCTCGGCGATCGCGCTCCGCTCGCCGTCGCGGGCGGCGGCGAGGCCGCGGTCGCGGTTCTTCTCCATCTCCTTGAGCTCCCCGACGATCCGGTACTTTGCGGACTGGACGAACGAGCGCGCCAGGCGGACTTCTTCGGCCGATTCTGGCCTCTGGCGCCGGAGCGACGAGGTCGCTCGCGACAGCACGGCGAGCGATGTATAGAGGTCCACGGCGACGTTCGCCAACCTCTCCTGCTGGTATTGCCTTTCGAGGATTTGCTTTCCATACCGGGTGAGAAACGTCTCCGCCGCAGCGGCGAAGGACCGCGTATACCGACGGACGAGGTCGGCCTCGGCGGCCAGCTCGGCGGCGACTCTCTCGAGCCGTTCCGGGGCGACGTATCCCCGGATCTTCTTCCCGACGTAGTCGGACAGGATTCCGAGATTTCCGAGCGGCGCCTTCAACGCCTTCGCGACCTCTTCCAGATCCGAACCGAGGTCCCGAAGCCCGGAGAGCGCCACGAGAACCCGCAGGATCTCGTTCGTTCCCTCGAAGATCATGTTGACTCGCGAGTCGCGCAGCGCCCGCTCGTAGGGATACTCCTCCATGAACCCGTTCCCGCCCGCAATCTGGAGAGCGTCGTTGATGACGCTCCAGACCGTCTCGGTGCCGAA
>DASWDK010000029.1:0-11619 GCA_036395335.1 Thermoanaerobaculia bacterium | reverse complement strand
AACAAGAGCTACTGGGAGACGACCCTTCAGGAGATGGCTTCCTACATGGACAAGCTCGAGAAGGACATGAAGGGCAATCCGATGCTCGCGAACATGTTTGGGGGACCGGAAGACGTCTCCGTCGAGAAGGGAAAGGGCTCGAGAAAGCTCGCCGGATACGACTGCGACGACTACACGATGAAGATGGGCGAGTCCTTCGTCTTCGAGCTCTGCGCGGCGAGGGCTTTGCAACCGCCCCCACAGTACTTCGAAGGACGGAAGCTCTCGTATGCCGCGATGGGACCGATGGGAAAGCGCTTCGCGAAAATGTTCGACGAGATGAAGAAGATCAAAGGCTACCCGCTCGCCCTCGACATGGACGTGAACATGGGAATGGCGAAGGTGGCGACTTCGTCCGAGGCGATCGAGGTGAAGAAGGGCGCGATCCCCGACTCGACCTTCGAGATCCCCGCGGGCTACAAGAAGAAGCCGTCGCCGTTCACCCGGTAAAGCCTCAGAGTCGGTTAGTCGGCGGGTCCTCCCGCCGCCTTCTCCTGCGCATCCACCACCGCGATCGCGGCCATGTTCACGATGTCGGCGACCTCGGCCTCGCGCTGCAGAACGTGCACGGGCTTCCGCATCCCCATCAGGATCGGGCCGATCGCCTCGGCGCCGGCGAGGCGCGACACGAGCTTGTACGCCGCGTTGGCCGACTGCAGGTCCGGAAAAATGAGCACGTTCGGCCTCCGCACGGTCGCCCACGGGTATTCGACCTCGAGCATCTCCGGCACGACCGCGTAGTCGGCCTGCATCTCCCCGTCGATCGGCAGATCGGGCCGCGCCGCCTTCACGAGCTCGACCGCACGCTTGACCTTCCGGGCGTTCGCGTGCGTGTTCGAGCCGAAGTTCGAGAACGAGATCATCGCGATCCGCGGGTCGATGTCGAAGCGGTGCACCGCGTGGGCGGTCAGGAGAGCGATCTCGGCCAGCTCTTCCGCGGTCGGCTCGATGTTGACGGTCGTGTCCGCGAAGAAAAAAGTCCGGTCCTTGAAGACGAGGGTGTAGAGGCCCGAGACGCGGCGCACGCCCGGCGCGGTGCCCACGATCTGGAGCGCCGGGCGGATGGTCTCGGGGTAGTGCTGGGTGAGGCCCGAGATCAATCCGTCGGCGTCGCCCGCCTCCACCATGAGCGGCCCGAAGACGTTTCGCGCCCCCGCCTGCTCGAGGGCGTCGGCCACGGTCACCCCGCGGCGCTGACGGCGCTCCTCGAGCAGCTTCGCGTAGCCCGGGAGAAGCGGCGACGAGCGAGAATGAACGAACTCGATCTTGTCCATGGGGAGCTGCAACTCGAGCGCGAGTGGGGCGACCTCTTCCTCCCGCGCGAGAAGAATCGGCTGGCAGATCCCCTCCTCCACGAGGATCTTCGCGGCCCGCAGGATCTTCGGATGCTCCCCCTCCGGAAAGACGATCCGCTTCGGGTCCTGCCGCGCCTTCCGGATGACGACACCCATGACTTCGCGGGCGCGCGAGAGCATCGCCTCGAGGCGGCGCAGGTAGGCCGCCATGTCGGTGATCGGCTTGCGGGCGACGCCGGATGCCATCGCCGCATCGGCGACCGCCGGCGCGACCCAGAGGAGCACGCGGAAATCGAACGGCTTCGGGATCAGGTACTCGCGTCCGAATCGGAACTCCTGCCCCCCGTACGCCTTCGAGACCGAGTCCGGTACGTCCATCTTCGCGAGCGCGGCGAGCGCCTGTGACGCCGCCTTCTTCATCGCCTCGTTGATCTCGGTCGCCCGCACGTCGAGCGCCCCGCGGAAGATGAACGGGAAGCCGAGAACGTTGTTGACCTGGTTCGGATAGTCGCTGCGCCCGGTCGCCATGATCACGTCCGGCCGCGCCGCCTTCGCCTCCTCCGGCGTGATCTCCGGGTCCGGGTTGGCGAGAGCGAAAACGATCGGATCGCGCGCCATTCTCTTCAGCATCTCGCCCTTGACGAGACCCTTCGCCGACAGGCCGACGAGCACGTCCGCGCCGTCGAGGGCGTCGGTGAGAGTCCGCTCGTGCGTTTCGACCGCGAACTCGGCCTTGTACGGGTTCGTGTCCTCCGTTCGCCCGACGTGAATCACGCCGGACTTGTCCACCATGCGGAGATTCTCCCTTTTGACGCCGTAGGAAAGGTAGAGCCGCGCACAGGCGATCGCCGAGGCACCCGCGCCGAGGAAAACGACCTTGACCTCGGAGATCTCTTTGCCGGCGATCTCGAGAGCATTGGCGAGCGCCGCCGCCGAGATGATCGCGGTGCCGTGCTGATCGTCGTGGAAGACCGGGATCTTCAGGCGTTTCTTCAGCTCTTCTTCGATGACGAAGCACTCCGGAGCTTTGACGTCCTCGAGGTTGATGCCGCCGAAGGTGGGCGCGATCCGCGCCACCGTGTCGATGAAGGCGGCGGGATCTTCGGCGTCCACCTCGATGTCGAAGACGTCGATGTCGGCGAACCTTTTAAAGAGGACGCCTTTGCCTTCCATGACCGGCTTCGCCGCGAACGGTCCGATGTCGCCCAGACCCAGGACGGCGGTTCCGTTCGAGATCACCGCGACGAGGTTCCCCTTGGCGGTGTAGTCGTAGATGGCCTCGGGATCGCGGGCGATCTCGAGACACGGCTCGGCGACCCCCGGGCTGTAAGCGAGAGACAGGTCCTCCTGCGTCCGGCAGGGTTTGGAGGGGACCACCTCGACCTTTCCCTTCCGGCCGCGCCGGTGGTATTCGAGCGCTTCTTCCCGGTTGATCTTCCTCAAGCGCGGACCTCGATCCGGCCGAGCAGCTCCTCCCGAAGCCCGCGCACCGCCTCGGCGGCTTCGCGAACCGGCACGGCGCGGGTCGATCGGTCGCGCCGCGTCACGAGCTCGACCTTCCCTTCCTTCAGAGCCCTTCCGCCGACGTTGACGCGGATCGGGAACCCGAGGAGGTCGGCGTCCTTGAACTTGACGCCAGGCCGTTCGTCGCGGTCGTCGTAGAAGACGTCCTGTCCTTCGATCAAGAGAGCTTCGTAGAGGTCGTCCGCACCGCGACGCGCCGCCTCGTCGGCAGGATTCAGAGAGACGATCTCGATCTCGAACGGCGCCAGCGCGAGCGGCCAGACGATTCCGTCGTCGTCGTGGTGCTGTTCCACGGCAGCCGCCATCGTCCGGCCGACGCCGATCCCGTAAGTCCCCATGACGACCGGGCGCGTCTCCCCTTTCTCGTCGGTGAACTCACAGCGCATGGCCTTCGAATACTTCGTGCCGAGCTTGAAGATGTGTCCGACCTCGATCCCTCGGGCGATCGAGAGCGGGTTTCCGCAACGGGGGCAGGGATCGCCGGAGCGCGCCTTCGCGAAAGAGAGAAACTCGGAAATCCCGGCGTCCCGCTCGAGCGACAGCCCGCGGACGTGCCAGTCGCGCCGGCCGGCTCCCGTCACTGCGTTGACGGCCCCACGCACGGATTCGTCGGCGACGACGAGCACGTCACGGCCGGAGAGACGGTGCGGCCCGACGAATCCGACCGGCGATCCGGTCGCGCTTTCGACCGTCTCCTCGGAGGCGAGCGCGAGGTGATCGACTCCCAGCGCATTCTTCAGGGCCACCTCGTTGACGTCGAGGTCACCGCGCAGGACGGCGACGGCGGGGCCCTTCTCGGTGTCGTAGACGAGACACTTGATCATCCGCGAGGGCGTGATTCCGAGAAACTCGACGACCTCGTCGATGCCGCCGCGCCCCGGAGTCTCGACGTCCTCGAGCGCCCCGGCGGACTCGCCGTCCCACGCGGAAGGGCGCCGGCCCGTCTCCGCCTTCTCGACGTTCGCGCCATAGCCGCAGGCCACGCAGCGAACGACGGAGTCCTCCCCCGTTTCCGCCAGCACCATGAACTCCTGCGAGTCGCTGCCGCCGATGGCGCCCGGGTCCGCCTCGACGACCGTGAAATCGAGCCCGCAGCGCTCGAAGATCCGCCGGTACGCGCCGTCCTGGGCGCGGTAGGAGAGATCGAGACCGGCGGTGTCGGCGTCGAAGGAGTACCCGTCGTACATCAGGAACTCGCGGCCCCGCATCAACCCGAACCGGGGACGGATCTCGTCGCGAAACTTCGTTCGGATCTGGTAGAGCGTGATCGGAAGCTGCCGGTACGACGTCACTCCCGCGCGCACGAGCGAAGTGACCGCCTCCTCGGCCGTTGGGGCGAGGCAATAATCGCCCTCCTTGCGATCGCGGAGGTGGAAGAGGATCTGCTCGGAAGAATAGCGCGCCCAGCGGCCGCTCTCCTCCCAGAGCTCGCGCGGCTGGAGGATCGGAACCTCGAGCTCCAGTGCACCGGCGCGGTTCATCTCCTCGCGAACGATCGCCTCGGTCTTTCGATGGGAGCGCAGCCCGAGCGGAGTGAGCGCGTAGATGCCTGCCGCGATGCGGCGCATCATCCCCGCGCGGGTCAGGAGGACGTGGGAGACTGCCTCGGCGTCGCCCGGCACCTCGCGGACGGTCTGAAGGAAGTATTTCGACCAGCGCATTCTCTATTTCGGGCTTTGGACCTTGGATTTCGATTTGCTGATCGGTTTCTTCTTCGGCCCGACCTTCTCGACCAGACGCAGGTTGCTCCGTACCTGCTGCATCACCCGGTCCTCGAGCTTGCCGCCGCGCCCGGCCGTCTTCGCTTTGTGGAATGCCGCCTTCGCTTCCTCCGGCCGGCCGGCGGCGAGATACGCCATCCCGAGGTGCTGAAATGTCGTCGGTGCGGCGGCACGTTCGCTCGATCGCCGGAGACAGTCGATCGCCCGGTCGAACTCGTGCCTCTTGTAGTGCACCCAGCCGAGCGCGGCGAGCGGATACGGCTTCAGCTCTTCGGGCGCGGCCGCGAGCGCGCGGCTGGCGAGGTCGAGCGCGGAGTCGAGGTCCTCTCCCGACTCGGCGAGGTTCGTGGCCAGCTCGTAGTAGCCGACGGCTCGCGCTGTCGGAGATACGTGCCCGTCGAGAAACTCCCGGACCACCCGGGCCGCTTCGGCGGGCCGTCCCTCGGCACGGAGCGCCTCGGAGAGGATCGAGCACGCCGCCGCCGCGACGACCTCCTCCGGACTGGCCGAGAGGACTTGCCGGCAGGCGGCGATCGCCTCCTTCCAGAGGCCGAGCGACGCGGACAGGAGTGCGAAGGAAATCCGGATCGTCGAGTTCGCAGGCTCTGCCAGGAGCGCCTGGCGATACAACTCGTGTGCGCGCCTCCACATACCCCTCGCGAGCG
The DNA here is from genome assembly GCA_036395335.1 of Thermoanaerobaculia bacterium. Taxonomy (GTDB): domain Bacteria; phylum Acidobacteriota; class Thermoanaerobaculia; order UBA5066; family Gp7-AA6; genus Gp7-AA6. The sequence continues at coordinate 6,375 of DASWDK010000029.1, read as the reverse complement.
CCTCCTCGGCGCGCCGGTAGGCCTCCGCGCCGGGGCCGGCCACGTCCGGCAGCGGATAGAGCTTCCTCCGCTCCAGGATTCGCACGGCTTCCTGGTACTCGAGCCGCCTCGGATTTTTCTCGAGGGCCTCGTGAAAGCACTCGAGGGCGCGCTTCAGACGGTTCTTCTCCAGGTGGCACAGCCCCAGCTGAAAGACCGCTTCCTCAAGGTCGGGCTGGAGCCGGAGCGCTTCCTCGAAGTGGCGGATCGCCCCCGAAGTATTTCCTTTTTCCTTGAGGACGGTCCCGAGCAACACGTGCGCCGAAGGTTGCGCCGCTACGTCGAGCGCTTTCCGAAGCTCCTTCTCCGCCTCGTCCCAGCGCGATGCGTGCGCGTACAGAGATCCCAGTGCGAAGTGCGGAAGGAAGGCGTCCGATCGCCGATGGATTGCCTGCTTGTGGAAAGCCTCCGCCGCCTCGACCTCGCCCGCTTCCCCGGCGATGATTCCGCAATAAACCAGCGACTCGAAATGGTTCGGCTGCACGGCGAGCACCTTCTTCAGATAGCCGGAGGCCCTCTCCATGTCGCCCGCCGAGAAGAAGGTCTCCGCCAGATAGAAGCCGAGCTCCGCGTTGCCGCGATCGACTTTGTAGAGCTCTTCGAGCGCGCGGATCCCGCGGTCGGAGTCGAGCGCCAGCAGGGCGAACTCCGCCTCGCGGAGCCTTTTTGCGAACTGCTCGCCGTTGCCTCCGGTGAAGCGCGCCATGATGCGGTCGCGCCGCTCCAGGAAACGATCCTTCTTCTCGACCGCCTGCATGCGCTCGTCGAGCTTCGTCTCCCAAAGATCGCGGACTTCCTCGGCGCGGACGACTCCCCTGCGCTCGAGGGTCTCCTGCAGTGCCAGAACTCCGGTGTGGGCGACGAAAAGGTTCCTCTCGAGGTTTCCGAGCGACTCGAAGAGCGACTTGATCGCGTCGCCGGTGCGCTTGACGAGCTCCTCGAGCGTCGAAATCCGCTCGAGGAGGTGCTCATCCAGGGGGATCTCTTCCTGCGGTTCGCGCCCCTCCTCGACGACCCCGATCCCGGAGAGGACGAGCAGCTTCGACTGGCAGCGGACGCAGAACTCCTCGTCGTCGGGGTTTCTCGCGCCGCAGACCTGGCAGAACATCAGGAACCCGCCGCCGGGTACTCGTAGAAGCCTTTGCCCGATTTCCGCCCGAGCCAGCCGGCGTCCACCATCTGGACGAGCAGAGGGCTGGGACGGTACCGCGGGTCGCCGAATCCTTCCTGGAGGACCCGAAGGATCGAGAGACAAGTGTCGAGTCCGATGAAGTCGGCGAGCGTCAGCGGCCCCATGGGATGGTTCATTCCGAGCTTGGCGATCCCGTCGATCGCCTCGCGCGTGGCGACCCCTTCCCGCAACGCTTCGATCGCCTCGTTGATCATCGGGAGCAAGACACGATTCGACACGAAGCCGGGCGAATCGTTGCAGAAGATCGGCGTCTTCCCCATCCGGCGGGCCACCTCCTCGACCGTCGCAGCGGTCTCATCCGATGTCGCGATGCCGCGAATGATCTCGACGAGAGCCATGACGGGTACCGGATTCATGAAGTGCATGCCGATAAAGCGATCGGGCCGGCCGGTCGAGGCCGCGAGGCGCGTGATCGAGATCGACGAGGTGTTCGACGCGAGAGTGGTCGTCACCGGGCAGATCGCGTCGAGCCGGCGGAGGAGGTCCTTCTTCGCCGGCTCGTTCTCGACGATCGCCTCGACGACGAGCTCGGCGGACGCGAACCGTTCGAGGTCGGTCGTCGTCACGAGCCGGCCGAGGGCAGACCCCTTTTCGTCGGCGGATCGTTTTCCCTTCGCGACCTCGCGGTCGAGGTTCTTCTCGATCGTGCCGCGTGCTTTCTCCAGAAACCGGTCTTCGACGTCCGAAAGGAGGACGTCGAAGCCGGCGGCCGCCGCCACGTGGGCGATGCCGTTGCCCATCTGTCCGGCGCCGACGACACCGATTGTCCGGGGGATCACGGCCGCGACTCTATTTCGCGGCCGAGCCGCGAATCAAATGTTCGTCAATGCCACCCGGAATCGCGGCGAGCCGAACCGCGAGAGAAAAGCGACTCCGACGGCCACGATCGATGCGGCGCTCCAGAGGATCGCTCCCGCGACAGGGAGGAGCGAGATCCCGCCGAGCACCGCGAATCCCAAGGCGATCGCCGCGGGCCGGCGCGCGGGCGCGAAGCTGTCGAGGAGCTTCTGCCCGACGAGCAGGAAGAGCGCGCCCATCCCGAAGATTTTCGCGGCGACCGCGGCCGCGCCGAGCGCGAGAGCGATCGGCACCCCGATCCGGGAAGGTAGGAGCGTGAGCGCCGCAGCCGCGGCGAGGAAAATCGTGAGCACGCCAAGCGCTCCCGCCGTGAGCGCTCCCGTCCAATCGGACTCGGCGCGGTCCGCCGCGCGCGCCAGAGGAGATCCGAAGACGTAGAGGAGAGCGACCGCGATCGCGAGCCACGCGGCGAGCGCGAGCAACCGCAATCCCCACACGACCGGCGAAAGAGCATTCGTTTCCCACGGCGCGCGGCGCATCTCCGCGAGGTAGAGCGGAAGGAGCGTACCCGGAGTGGAGACGGCTCCCGCCACGGGGAGCGGACGGCCCGCCGTGCCGCGGATCGCTCCGCCGAAGACGACGAGGTTCCCGGCGACCGAGCCCTGCGCTCCGAAGGAGACGTCCCCGCCCCAGACGATCACGTCGCCCGCCACCGCGCTCTCGATGCGAACGTCCGAGACGATCGCGACGACGCGGCCGGGAACGCTCCGGGAAAGAACGAGATCCCGTCCGACGGAAGCGACGGCGGGAGGTGCGGCGGCGAGAGCCGGGACGGAGAGAAGAAGAAGAAGAAGAAGAAGAAGAAGGGCGGCGGCCGTGATCTTCAACGACGACCCCGCGCCCGGGCGAAAACGCGGGAGAGGCCGATCGCGGCGGGAACGAGCAGGAGGAGCGACACGAAACCGACGAGCCGCTCCTGACGAAGGGCCTCCGAGAGCGCTTCGAGTCCGGAGGGCGCGACCCGCAGGAGCTCGGGTGCCCACCGGGCTAGCGAGCGCACGAAGGCGAGGATAGGGACGAGGGCCGCCGCCCCCAGAGCTGTCTGGTCGCGCGCGACCAGGGCGGGAGAGAGGAGGAGAGCCAAGCCTGCGGCTGCGAGAGCGGCGGAAAGGAGGATCGGAGCTCGCCACAGGGCGTAAGTCCGGCGCTCCCGGGCGGAGAAGGCCCGGAGCCGGGTCACCCGCGGTGCGAGGTCGGGAACTGCCGGGACCGTGCGGGAGAGACCCTCCAGCGCCTGTGTGAGCCCCCTGGCGCGCTCGACGGCTGCCTGACACTCGTCGCAGGCTGTGGCGTGCTCGGCGGCGTCCGGCGCGAACGGGGGCTCGACTCCCGAGGCGATCGCCTCGGCGTCGATCGGATCTAAGGGGCGCAGGCAAGGGCTCACGACAATTCTCCGGCCAACCGTTCCTTCAATACGACTCTGGCCCGAAAGAGTTTGTTCTTGACCGTTCCCAGGGGCATGTTCTTCAACCGGGCGATCTCTTCGTAGGACAGACCGCCAAAATGGCGCAGCGTGATCAGCTCCCGGAACTCGAGCGGCAATTCGGCGATCGCCTTCGAGATCGCCTCCCCCCTCTGGACGTTTCGGAGCTCACCGTAGGGGTCGAGTCCCGAGCTGGCGTGCTCGATGGCGGACACCCCGGTCCGGCTCTCGGGATCCGCGATTTCGAGCGGCACGGTGCGGGGGCGTCTTTTTCGGAGGTGATCGATCGCGGCGTTCCCCGCGATTCGGAAGAGCCAGGTCGAGAACTTGAACTCCGGGTTGTATCGGTCGAGGGCCTGATAGACCTTGAGAAAGATTTCCTGGGCGAGGTCGAGAGCATCCTCGCGACTCCCGACCATCCGCGCGACGTGGGCGACTACGCGGACCTGGTAGCGGCGGACGAGCACGCTGAAGAGGGAATCTTCTCCCCCGAGAACCCGGCGGACGAGCTCCGTGTCCGGACCGAGACCATCGGGCTCCCGGCCGGAGACGTCGGAGGAAACCGGGTGAGCCGGCTCGGTCATCGTGAGCGGTGCCGCGCGCGCCGGCCGCCGAAGGAGACGAGGGCGGGCAAGGCGTGCGAGAGGCTCGGATACAATCCGAGCCCCATTCTAACGAAGGCGGGCGGCGAGCCGGCCGAGGAGTGTCACCGTGGACCAGGTCGCGGAACCCGAAATCCCCGATTCCCGGCTCACGACTTCCACCCAGCCACTGGGGATCGACTCCGCCAGTCCTTTCGACGAAATGATGTCGCGGTTCGACGTCGCGGCGCAAAGGCTGGGTCTCGACCCCGGCCTCTACAAGGTTCTGCGCGAGCCGGTGCGCGAAACGAAAGTCTCGATCCCGATCGTCATGGACGACGGACACATCGAGGTCTTCATCGGCTATCGCGTCCTCCACAACATCGCCCGGGGCCCGGGCAAGGGCGGCATCCGGTTCGACAAGAACGTCACGCTCGACGAGGTCCGGGCTCTCGCGGCGTGGATGACCTGGAAATGCGCGGTCGTCAACATTCCGTTCGGCGGGGCTAAGGGAGGTGTGATCTGCGATCCCGCGACGCTCTCGCGGGGCGAGCTCGAGCGCATCACCCGTCGCTACACCGCGGAAATCATGGACCTGATCGGTCCCGAGAAGGACGTGCCGGCGCCCGATATGGGAACGAACCCACAGATGATGGCGTGGGTCATGGACACCTACTCGATGCATGCCCGGCACACGGTGACTTCCGTGGTGACCGGGAAGCCTCTGTCGCTCGGCGGCTCGCGCGGACGCGTCGAGGCGACGGGGCGAGGATTGATGCTCATCGCGCGGGAGGCCGCCCCCCTGAAAGGGTTCAAGCTCGCCGGCAGCCGAGTCGTCGTGCAGGGTTTCGGCAACGTCGGCTCGATCGCGGCGCGGATGTGCCACGATGCGGGCGCGCACGTGCTCGCCGTTTCCGACATCAACGGGGGAATCGTCAACGCGCACGGTCTCGACCTCACCGCGCTCTCCGCCCACTACGAGAAGAAGCGGACGTTCGAGGGATTTCCCGGAGTGGAGCGAATCGGCAACGCGGAGCTTCTCGAGCTCGACTGCGACATCCTGATCCCGGCCGCCAACGAGAACCAGATCCGCGGCCGCAACGCCGGTAACATCAAGGCGAAGATTATCGTCGAAGGGGCCAACGGACCGACGACGCAACGCGCCGACGAGATCCTGAACCACAACGGCGTGCTGGTTGTGCCGGACATTCTCGCGAACGCGGGCGGCGTCACCGTCTCCTACTTCGAATGGGTGCAGGATCGCGCCGGTTTCTTCTGGCGCGAGCAGGAGGTCAACGAGCGGCTCGAAGACATCATGTGCCAGTCGTTCCGGGACGTTTCGACGATGGCGGAAAAGTACGGCGTCAGCCACCGGATTGCGGCTTATATGCTCGGAATCTCCCGCGTCGCCCACGACACCATGGTGCGCGGGCTGTACGCGTAACGGTCGCCATCCTTTAGTCCTCGGTCTCGAGCCCCAGGGCGTTGATCCGGACCGGGCCGCGGATGCGGACGGTCTTCTCGGCGCGGGAATGCCCCGCAACGATCTCGACCTCCCGGACGGAAAGTCGCTCCCGTAAGAGCTTCAGCAGAGCCCGGTTGGCCTTGCCGCCCTCTGCGGGGGCCGCGATGCGGACCTTCAGACGGTTGCCGAGCGGCCCGACGATCTCGGAACGGCTCGCGCCCGGCACCACTTTGACGTCCAGCTCGGCTCCGCCCGGGACCGTCCGGAAGAAGGAAGCCGTGACCGTCAGCCTCGCCGAACCTCGCTCATCACGAGCCGAACGTCGTTCTCGTTCAACTCTCCCCTTTTCGCAGGGTCACCCGGGGGCGCACCCGTGGCAGCTCGACGGCGAGTTTCCTCTCGAGCTCGGGCAGCGCCGCTTCGATCGGCGCGCGCCAGGCGGGATCGAGCAGGGAGATCGTCAGACGACGGCCGAAGAGCGACGCCGGCGCGATCTTGCGGGAGAGCGGCTCCCCGACGATGCGTGGCCACCGCGCCTGGATCCACAGGAGCGCGCTTTCGCCCGAAGACATCCGGCGCATCGCGCCGTCCGCGGCCGCCTCGAGAGAGCTGAATCCAGGGGTTGGACGGCGCCTCATCGCTTGGCCGATTCCGGCACGACGGCGCGCAACGGCTTCTCGCCGGAGAGAACCCGCCGGACGTCCTCGACGACCATCCTCGCCATTTCCCGCCGGGTCTCGGCCGTCGCGCTTCCGGCGTGCGGCATCAGGACGACCCGGTCGTTGTCGAGAAGCGCCGGCAGCACTGCAGGCTCGTT
>DASWDK010000028.1:0-6765 GCA_036395335.1 Thermoanaerobaculia bacterium | reverse complement strand
CGGAAAATGGTTCCGCCGGCGACGCCGTCCGCGCCTTCCGGAGCGGCGGGAAGCGACTCGACGTGAATCCCGCCGCACGAGAACGAGCCGACCTCGAGCTTCGCGCCGCCGCCGATCGCCCGGCCGTAGACGTCTCGAGCGAAGGAGAGTCCGATCTTGCCGGCCGCCTCCGGCGACACGGCGAGAGGCCCGTCGGCAGACACGTCGAGCGCGAGGCGGAGGTCGACTCCGTTGACCCGCGCCGGAAACGAGATGCCGCCCTCCGCTGTCCGCTCGAACGGGACTTGCGCGGAGGCGGCGGCGAACCGGGCGCACGCACCCCCCACGGCGGCGTCGGGGACGTTCTCGGTGGGAAGCCCGCTCCAGACGATCTCGCCCAGGACCGCGGGCCGCCTGCCCGCCGCCTCGCGGAAAGTCCGCACCCCCGTGAAATCCAGGTCGAACCTCGGCGAGCGAACCGCGAGCAGGGTCCCGTCCCGCCGCGAAAAAGAGAGGAGAATCGAATTCCCCCCGAGCGGCGCCAGCCGGAGCGCGACCGTGGTCGCGTCCGCTGGTCCGATCGACAGGCGGGCGCGCTCGCGATCCTGAAACAGCCAGGCCCCTCTCCAGAAGTACGAGCGGGTCAGGAGCTCCCGAAGGACGGGCTCGGAAACCACCCGGGTGACTCCGTCCTCGTCGGTGGAATACGCCTTGCCTCCCTGGATGCCCCGTTCGGTCGTAAAACCCGCCGAGGCAACCCTTTCCCGGTATCGGTTCGGCTCCCAGGCGATTTCCTCGACGCCGGTCGCCACCGCGCTTCCTTCAGCGGAGCGCAGCTTCATGCGGACGACGTGGGAGAGCGGAAGGGGTTTGGACGCCGTGGAACGCCGGTATCGGTCGAGAATCCGCTCCGCCATGCGGCGTTCGGAATCGAGACGACATGCGGGAGGCATGAGGAGAACGAACGCGAGAAGCGCGCGAGCGCCGGCCCGAAAAGAAACGGCTCCGCCCTTCTCCGGCGAGAACGGTGTCGCTCGTGGGCAGGAGTGGGTCCCGGCCTTCGCGGTCGATCTTAATCCAGGTGAGCGTCGATTTCTGCTCACGGCGCGGGCCGAAGAGGAATTCGCAGCCGGCCCGTTTTTTTCTGGTTGACGTTCCACCGAGCGGACTAGAATAGCCGCCAAATTTGATTTGCCCGCAAGGGCGATTCCGCAAAGAAGGGGTAGTGCATATGGCAGAAAAATCCGGAAAGGCGCTTTCGAAGTCTCAGATCGCGGAGCAGCTGGCCAAGTCGACGGCCAGCACCAAACGACAGGCGACCCAGTTCCTGGACGATCTCACTTCGCTCGCCTACAAAGAAGCGAAGAACAGTTTCACGATTCCGGGAGTCGGAAAGCTCGTTCTGGTGAACCGCAAAGCGCGCATGGGCCGCAACCCGGCGACGGGGGAAGAAATCAAGATCCCCGCGAAGCGCGTGGTGAAGTTCCGCGTGTCGAAGAAGGCGAAGGACGCCATTCTGGGGGGGCGGCGCTAGAGCGCCGGAACGGCTCTTCAAGAAAGCGGTCCTTCGGGACCGCTTTCTTGTTTTCGGGCAGCGCGGCGACGTCTCCCCGGCGCGGCTCACTTCGCGGCGAAGACGAGGCGCACCGTGTTGGCTTCCTCCGCGCTCTTTCCGACTCCTCCCGAGGCGGACGTCCCGGTGAAAAAGGTGAAGCCGAGTCCGCCCTCGACCCGGTCGGAGCGGACGATCTTTGCCACGAGCTCCACCTCGCGAAGCTTTTGAGGAAGCCCTTCCCGGGCCGCCGCCTCCGCGAGCTCGCGAGCCGAAGCCATTGCGGCCTCGACGAACTCGACGACCCCCGGAATGGCCGCCGCCACGGCGGTCGCCGAACGGCGGCGCTCCGGGGGCGGAAGCTCGAGAGTGAACGTCTGCGTGAAGGAGACCTCGCTCCTCCGAGATGCACCCGCGTCGAGGACGAGGGCGCTCGCGCGCGCGTCGGCCTTCCGCTCGCGGCCCACGAGGAGCTTGAGCTCGATCTGCCTCAGGACGAGACCGGTCTGCGCCATGTCCGCGTTTCGGGCGTTCGCGACGTCGGCGAGCGACGCGACGAGATCGGCGGGAGACACGGACGGCGCCGGAGGCGCAGAAGGGGAGGGCGCGGTCGAGGTCGAGCATGCGGTTGCGAGAAGAAACAGCGCACGAACGAAGCCCGGCGCTCTCGATCTCATCTCCTTCCCCCCTCGACCCAGGCCCGTCGCAGGCGTCGGACTCCGTCGCGTTCGCGGGAAACGAAGTGTGACTTTCCCTCTTTGTACAGCCGCGCGGAGTCCGGAGGAGCGTCCCCGTCCGGCGCGATCCGGTCGAGCCGCGCGAGCGTCCGGACGAACTCACGCGCGGCCTCTTCGTCTTCCGGGCGCGCGGTCTCGACCCGGGCGGCGGTGACGTACCCGCTCTTCTCGACTGCTACCGTGAACGAGTCGGAGATCTCGGCGGCCGCCCCGTCGGCCGGTCCGTACTCGGGCCCGGACAGAACGAGATCGCGAATCCGCCGCCCGGAAATGCTGCCGTCGCGCCGCGAGGTGCGCATGAGGATCTCTTCGCCGTGCGATGCACCCAGATGGTCGCGGATCGCGTCGAGGACGCGCGTCGTGAGGGGCTCCGGCTCGAAGCCGACCGTCGCCCGGATCTCGGGTCGAGTGCCTTCCCCGACTACCTCTTTCGTGGAGACGAGCTCTCGCGAGGTGAGGGCTTGGGCGACGGCCTCGCGCGTCGCATCGTCGGACGCCGCCTGCCGGAGCTCGGCCGCGAAACGGCGGAAGAACGATGCCGCGGGAGCGGTATTTTCTGCCGCAATGGTGATCAGCCGCCCGACCGCCTGCGAAGCACGCCGGAGCGCGGCGAGCCGGTCGGAGCCGTTTCCCGCGAGCGAAAGCCTCACGAGGATGTCCCAGCAGGCGCCGGTCACGACGCGAGAAAAGGAGTGCGGCTCGCGGGAGAGAATGTCCGCCGGTCCCTCGTCGGGCAGCGATCTCGGAGCGACGTAGGAAAAGGAATTCACCGCGTCGCGCAGAGCGTCGGGCAAGGCCGCGCCGGGACCGTATTTCGCGACGACAGCCGCCGCCAACTCCTCGGCGAGGCGCGAAACGAGATTCGAGTGGTCGAGCGATCCCTTCGTCTCCTCGATTGCCGCGCGGGCGAGCTCCGTTTCGTCCAGCGCGACGAGGATGGCCGCGAGATCGCCGAATCCCTCGTGGAACGCCGCGACCTCGAAGTAGGGAGCGTCCCAGAGGTCGGGGCGGATCGAGTCGAGCACCGCGTGTCCCTGCTCGTGCGTGACGATGTCGGGGCTGTCGCCGGACTGCACGATCTCGCCCGTCTTCGCGTTGACGTCGCGAAAGAAGTGGAGTGCCTTCCGATCGTAGAAGGCGTTCAGGTCCTCGCCTTCGACGGGCACCGCCGGAAGTACGCCGCCGCGGACCCACGTTCCCGCGCCGGGCAGGAGCCGCGACCAGAGCGCCCGGCCCCGCGCGAGCGCCGACGCGATCTGCCAGTAGAGGAATTCCGGTGTATCCGGCTCGTAGGGACGCGCTGGAACGGCCTTTCCTTCCACGCGAAACCCCCAGGGCCGACGCTCGGTCTCGAGCGGCGGTTCCGAAGGGACCGGACGCTGCCCCCGTGCCGAGGGGTCGTTCAAGAAGATGCGAATCCGCGCGCGCGAAGCTTCGTCCATGCGACCCGGAGGGTTGCGGTGAGTCTACTCCGCCCTACTTGATCTTTGCCGTCTTCTTCGTCGTCGAGTACGTGATCTTTCGAACGATCGGTCGGCCGCCGGGGCTTGTGATCGTCCGAACGACGACCTTCTTGCCGGCAGCCATGTCCTGCGGGAGCGTCGAAGTCGTATCGATCGTGTAGGTGACCGTCGTCCGGTTGGGTAGGAGCATGGTGATCGAACGTCCCGCTTCATAAGCCGTCACCGTCCCGTAAACCGTCGTTATCTGGGTCTTGGTCTCGGCGCCCGCTGGAGCGACTTCCGTCTTCTCCGTCGTCGTGCGCGCCGGCCCTTCCCCCGCAACCGTGTCGGTCGTGATTCGCGTGACCAGGACGGGTCCCGATGTCGAAGGCTCCGTGACGATCGAGACCCGGCGTCCGACCGTGACTTCGGCCGGCGCCGACGTGTTTGCCGCGATCGCGTAAGTGACTTCCCGGCCGTCCGGGCTCCGCACGACGATCGTCTTTCCGGCCTCGTACCGCACGACGTCGCCGGTCACGGTCACCGTCTTCTGCTCGACCTTCTCGGTCTCGCGCGTATAGGTGGTCGTCGCCGGCGGAACTTCGCTCCCGGGAGGGGCCGCGTCGGGAGCGAGCGACGTGATGCGCGTGACCCGTACGATTCCGTCGGCTCCGGTCTCGGCGTGGATGGTGACGCGCCGGCCGACCTGCACTTCGGCGGGGACTGCGAAGGTCGGCGAGAGCGCATACGTGACGACCCGGGAATCCGACTGTTTGAGGACGATCGCCTTGCCCGCGTCGTACCGGACAATCTCGCCGCTCGTCGTAACGGACTTCGCCGTCTCGGCCGCGGGAGTCGGCGACGGCGACTTCGTGGTCGTTTCCTGAGGCGCCGCCACGGCGGTGGCGGCGGCGATGACAGCTCCGAGGAACATCGCGAAGGACTTCATGTCGGCTCCTCCTGACGCGCGAGGATCGGGCGCGCGCTTTTCCGGGGATCAAAAACCGTGCCGTCCGGCGTTATCCTCTATCCGTGAGACTTAGGGCAGCTTCCGCGGTCGCGTCTACGCTGGTCGCGGCCGTTCTTTCGGCGCTTCCGGGGAAGGCGACCTGGCCTCTCTCGCTGCGCGAGGGGCTGCCGGCGGAGCTGCCGGGTTATGCCGCCGCGCCTCGCGATCCGCTTCCGGATACGGACGAGAACGAGATGGGCGTTTATACGGAGGTGTCCCGTTTTTTTCAGCGCATCGAGAGCGCAACGTCGGTGAGACAGTTCCGGCTGGTCGTCCAGGACTATGGCGCCGGCAAGGACCTCGCCGGCGCAATCCGTAAAGCGGTTTCCGAGGCCTCCCGCGCGCCGAAAGTCGAGACGCACGAGGTCAAAGTGTCCGGGCTGCCCGCGTTCGCGGTCACCGACCGATCGAACGGCACCCCGACGACGCTCGTTACCGTGGTGGCGTCGCCGTCTCGGCTGGTGCTCGGCCAGGGAGCGAACGTCGAAGTCGAGGAGGCCTTGAAGCTTCTCGGCCACGTCGATTTCGAGAAGGTCATCAATGCCAAATAGCGGCGTAACGGTCCGCCGCGCCGTGCGCGACGACGGAGCGCGCATCGTCGAGCTCGACCGCGAGCTCGCGCGCTTCGAGAAGCTCCGCCCCCCGGACGACGAGGAAGCGGCACGGCTTCTCTCCTGGATATTCGACACGGAGAAGCTCGAGGCGTTTGTCGCCGAAGTGAACGGCCGAATCGAAGGGATCGCGCTCTTCTACGAGACACCCGGCTCGACGTTCCGAGCCCGGCCGTTCCTCTACCTGGAGGACCTCGTCGTGTCGGAGGCTGCGAGGAGCCGCGGCGTCGGAGAGGCGCTCATGGCGGTGCTGGCCCGAGAAGCGCTGGCGCGCAATGCCTGGCGAGTGGAGTGGGCTGTGCTCGACTGGAACGAAGGCGCGATCCGCTTCTACCATCGCCTGGGCGCGACGCGAAACGACTGGCTGCGGTACGGGCTGGAGGAGGCGGAAATCCGGAAGCTCGCGGGAGGCTGAGCTAGAAGATCTCGACCTCGAGCGGCACGACTCGCGAGATCGCACGGAAGTCCCGATCGCGAGTCACCAGATTATGCCCGGCATCCAGGCATGCGAGCGCGAGGACGAGATCGACGAGTGATGACTGGTGTCCCTTTCGGGCCAGCGTATAGCGGGCTTCGGCAACCCGGTCCCAGAGGTCGGGTGGATCCGGCAGGCGCTCGAGTCCCGCAAAAAGGTCCTTCAACCTGTCGAACTCTGCACGGGAACCGGCGCCCGAGAGGACCTCTGCGAGGACCGCGCCGGTGATCGAGGCGGCTCCGTCGCCGAGGAGGGGATCGATCCGCCGAACCGCTGCGGAATCACCTCGGAAGAAGCTGACCCACGCCGACGTGTCGACGACCGAGAGACTCACCCCCGCCGGCGCTCACGCGACCGGGATACGTCGACGTGCAATCGAATCCGGCCGGCCAGGCCGCGAAGCTCTTCGCGCTTGGACTTTCGAATCAGCTCTTCGAGGCCGGCGATGACCGTCTCGCGCTTGGTGCGCGCATTGGCCGCTCGGCGGGCCTCTTCTAGGGTCTTCTCAGGGATATCGAGAGTTGTTCTCATGCCTAAAGCATAAAGAAGAGACAGATTCTATGCAACGAGCCGCCGAGTTTCTCTCGCTCATCGGGGTCTTGTGAGGCGCTCTACTGAAAATAGCCGTCGACGTCGAGGATGACGTGGACGGACCCGGAAGGCTGGTTACATTTCACCGTCAGCCGACCGAGCGGATCGAGACCGAGGATCGCGTTGTTCGCCCGCGTCTGGCCGGCTCTATAGGCAACGGACAACGTGCCCGGATCGAGGATGCCGGCCTCGTAGAGAGTAAGGAAGCCGGCAGCGGTCGACTCGGTCGCGGTGACGTTCAGCGCCACCGATTTGGCCGTTGGCGGAACGCCGCAGTGGTCGGTCAGCGAGAAGACCCGTTCCGATTCCGCGTTCAACGCCGGAGCGTTCGACGGTTCGCGCGTGTCGACGAGGCGGCACGGGCTCACG
>DASWDK010000027.1:0-10215 GCA_036395335.1 Thermoanaerobaculia bacterium | reverse complement strand
TGACTTGGACGAGATCGCGCGGATCGAGCGCGAGTCTTTCCGGATCCCGTGGAAGCGCGAATTCTTCGAGGGCGAGCTCCGCGAACCCTATCGATTTGCGCGGGTCGTCGCGGCGGAACGGCCGATCGTTCCCCGGATCGGCGGATACCTCTTCGCCGTGTCACTCTACGAAGAGTTTCATGTCAACAAGATCGCGACCGATCCGCGGGTCCGCCACCGTGGGTTGGGACGACAGCTCCTGGAGGACGCGATCGCCCGCGCGCGTCACATCGGCGCGGAGAGCATCACTCTCGAAGTTCGTCTTTCCAACCTGCCGGCGCGGGAGTTCTACCGCTCTTACGGTTTTCGCGAGGCGTTCCGTCGAAAGGCCTATTACCAGGACGGCGAGGATGCGTTCGCGCTCGTCCTAGCGCTCGAGCCGGCTCGGAAGTAGAGGATTTCGCGAGAACCGATCGGTTGAAACCCCGCAGCCCCGCCGATAGACTCCCGCCGTGACCGGGTCTCTCCCCTTCTTCCCCCCAAAAATGAACAAGGAGGTCGATCGGATGCAACACGATCGCATGGAGGCCGTGCCAGACCAGGATCCGGAGTACCGCCGCCTTCACGACGAGCACCGCAGCCACGAGGAGCGACTGCAGGTCCTCGCCACGAAGCCGCGGCTCTCCGATGAGGAGGAGATCGAGGAAAAGCGTCTGAAGAAGGAAAAGCTCCTGTTGAAGGACCGCATGGAAGAGATCGCTCGAACTTACCGGGAGGGGGTCGCCCACTGAGGATCCCGGTCGCCCGCGAGGGATGGGTCTTCATCCTTCTTCCCGCGGTGGCGGCCGCGATCGCCGCGTGGACGGGGCACCCGATCGTATCGACGTTTCTTTTTGCAATCGCGCTTTTCCTGCTCTCCTTTTTCCGAGATCCGGAACGCGTTCCCGAAGGCGGCGAGGAAACAATCGTTTCGCCGGCCGACGGTACCGTGCTCTCCATCGCTCCCGCCCCGGAGGCTCCCCCCGGCGCTTCGCGGAGGCTTTCGATCTTCATGTCGGTCTTCAACTGCCACGTCAACCGGGCGCCGGTCTCCGGAGAAGTCTCGGAATACCAATACACCTCCGGCCGCCTCGCGGCCGCCTTCCGGGAGAAGGCCTCGACGGAGAACGAGCAAAACCGCATCACGCTCGCGTCGGAGCGGGGCGGCGTGACGTTCAAGCAAATCGCAGGCGCCCTCGCCCGCCGAATCGTCTTCTATCCCCGCGTCGGGGAACGCCTCTGGCGCGGACAGCGGATCGGGATGATCCGGCTCGGCTCCCGCGTCGATCTCTTTCTGCCAGACGACGCGAAGATCTTGGTCGCGCCCGGAGACAAGGTGAGGGCCGGGCGGACGCCGGTCGCTCGCTGGGAGACCTGACGTGAGTCGCGAGACGAAGGACGACGGCGAGAGCCCGGAGCCGGAAGAGGAAGACGTTCTCTTCTCTTCTCCGCCCGGCCCGCGGCCGCGTCTCCGGACGCGCGCGCGAACGCGGTTGTCGCGGGGACTTTTCATCCTTCCGACGCTCTTCACCGTTGGAAATCTCTTCTGCGGCTATCTCTCGGTCTGGTGCTCGATCCGCGGCACGTTCGAGACGGCCGCGATCCTGATCATCGTCGCGGCGGTCCTCGACCTGCTCGACGGCCGGATCGCGAGGTTGACGAACTCCACTTCCCGCTTCGGCGAGGAGTACGACTCGCTCGCGGACCTCGTTTCGTTCGGCGTTGCTCCCGCTGTGCTCGCATACTCCTGGGGACTCGCGGATTTCCACCGGCTCGGGTGGATGGCCTCGTTCCTCTTCGTCGTGTGCGGCTCGATGCGGCTCGCCCGCTTCAACATCCAGACGCGCGTGGCCGACAAGAAGTACTTCATCGGCCTCCCGATCCCGGCGGCGGCGGGGACGATCTCCGCGCTGGTTCTGGCGACGCCCGAACGGCTCGTATCTCAGTTCTGGATGACCGGCCTTCTCGTGCTGACGGTGATCCTGTCGTACTTGATGATTTCGACCCTGCGCTACCGCTCCTTCAAGGACTTCGACCTGCGACGACGGCGGCGCGCGTGGATCCTTCCGGTGATCGCGCTCGTTTTCGCGGTCATCGCGTACCGGCCCGCAGCCACTCTTCTGGCGATCGCGCTCGTCTTCGCCGCCTCCGGTCCGATCGCCAAGGCTATCGCCGTCGTTCGCGACCGCCGGCGACACGCGTTAAGTCCGGGGTCGTGAGCCTCCGGCACGGAGTCCGGAGTCGGGCGACTCCGGAGTCTGGACCTTGGACTTTGGGCTCGCGAGCGCCGGCAATGCCCAATCGGTCGTGACCGGCTCGCCGCCGGCAGCGGGCGCAACGTGGGTTCGCGTGCGGCAGCACGGGGACGGAAGCGTCCCCCGCACCTGGAGGCGCGCCGGAGCGAAGCGCTCGAGCGGGGCGACGAGCGTCTCGAACAGCCGCACCCGGCTCGCGCGACCCGGCGACACCGGGCGACCCGACCCGTCGTAAACCTCCCACCGGTCGAACGCTCCCGGCTCGACGTCCCAAACTCGCGCCGGGGCGAGGTCGACCTCGACCCAGTTCTGGACGCGCGAGACGAGCGAAGCGTGCACGTTCCCGTTCTCCGCCCCGACCCGCAGCTGACGCCCCTCCGGGGATTCCCAGATCTGGAGGTCGGGAGCTCCCCGGTGACCGGCGAGCGCGTCCGCGAGCGCGGAAATCGGAAAGAGCCGGGCGGCATCGGACGTGCCCTGGAACACGACGAGTCGCCCGCGAGCGAAGCGGCGCCGCGCTCGATCGGATCCAAAGCGGGCGAGCATGTCGGCGAGCGACGGAAGGGCGAAGGTCACCGAGTCGCCGGCGGCGAGCGTCAGCCCGCCGGCCACTGCGCTGCGCGTCGCGCGCAGCGTGAACTCCCATCCCTTCTCCTCGTTCCAGGGGACTTCCTGCACGAGCTCCAAGCGGGGATCGTTCGTCAGGGGGTCGAGCGCACCGTCGGGAACGCGGGGCCCCGACTCTCCCGAGGTCCTCCGGACCACGCCGGCGCCCGCGGGCTCGTAGCCTGCCCACCAGAGCTTGCCGAGCGAATCGGTGAATGCCGGGTCGGCCCCGTTGTCGTCGCCGAAGACGAACGCAACGAAGCCGTCCGTCCGCGAGGCGAGCGCCTGAACAGCTTCCCGCGGCTTCTTTTCGTTCGGCGGCGGGCGCCGGAGGGACCAGGTGAGAGCGACGTCCCTCGGCAGACGCGGCCCGCCCTGGCCGGCGCGGGAAAGCCCGTGGGACAGCAGCGACCGCGCCTCCTTGAGCGCGACCGCGTGCGCTTGCGCCGTCGCATCGGAGAACGGAATGTCCAAATGGACCCCACGGAGCGGGCCGAACGCAGGGCGTCGCGAGACGGCGGCTTCGATCTCCTTCGCAAGAAAAGCGCCGAACCTCTTCTGCCGCTCTTTCGGCGAGCCTTCGAGCGGATCGCTCTCCGCGGAGATGACGAGCACGACCGGAATTCGGGAGAACGGTCGGAGAGGGGCGGCGACTTCGCTCCCCGACCATCCCGCTTCCGTCCTGAGGATGCGCCGAGCGGGCAGGAAGACTGCCGCGCAGTGAAACTTCGCGAGCGCCTGCTCGACGCCCGGATCGCCCGGCCCGATCCCGTCGGCGAGCCACACGGCGTCGCCGCGAAGCGGGGGAAGGGGCTGCGGAGTGCGCGCTCGGCGGGAACATGCGGCGGCAGCGCAGAGCACGAGGACCGGGACGAGGGGACCGCCGCGAACTCCGCCGCGCCTCACGAGGAAACGACCGGAGCCTCGCGGGCGGCGGCCTCCGGCAGCTCGAAGCGGACGCGGAATCCTCCGCCGCTTCGGTTTTCTGCGGCGATCGTTCCTTCATGCTCCTCGACGATTTTCTTGGCGATCGCGAGGCCGAGGCCGGTCCCGCCGCTCTTGACCGAGAAGTAGGGATCGAAGAGCCGCGGGAGAATTCGTGCCGGAACGCCCGGCCCCGTGTCTTCGATGGTGACGACGATGCGTCCGCCGACGCGCTCGACGGAAAGCCGGATCTCGCCTCCGCTGCCGGAGAGAGCGTCCACCGCGTTGCCGATCAGGTTGGAGAGCACCCGCGCGAGCAGGCGCGGGTCCGCTTTCGCCAGCAGCTCGGGCTCGGCGGCTACCGACCAGCGGACGCCCGGCGCGCCCGCAAACGCGGCGGCCGAGTCCCGGATCGCTCTCGTGACGTCTGTCGGGCCCATCTCCGGCCGCGGAAGGCGCGAGTAATCGGAGAACTCGGAGGCGGTGCGCTTCAATTCCTCCGTCTGGCGGAGCACGTTCGAGACGCATTCCTCGAGCACGCGCTCGAACTCCGGCGTTCTTCCTCCGCCCCGTCTCCACACCTCCCGCAGGTGTTCGACCGACAGGCGGATCGGCGTCAGCGGATTCTTGATCTCGTGGGCGATGATGCGGGCCATCTCCGCCCAGGCTTCCAGACGGTTCGAGCGAACGACCTCGGAGACGTCCTCGATCACCGCCATGCGGGCTCCTTCGCCGCCCACCGGCAGGGGCACCGTCACGATGCGCCAGCGTTCCCCGGATCGCGGCTCGACTTCGGCCGTCACGGAAGTGTCGGTGAACCGCGAGAGCGTCCTTCGCATCTCGGCCATCCTTTCCCCGGGAAACACGTCCTCGAGGACCGCGCCGTTCGCGCGTCCTCCCCCGAGCGACGCCGCGGCCGGGTTCGCGAGCACGACCGCTCCGTCCGCCCGGTACGCGACGACGCCCGCCGTCAGGTGAGCGAGCAGAGTCGCGAGTCGCTCTTTTTCGCGCGAGAGCGCATCGGTGTGTTCCTTCAGGCTCCGCGACATCGAGAGGAACGCGCGGACGAGCTCCTTCAGCTCTTCGTCGGGCGGCTCCGGGACCTGGGGCGCGAAGTTTCCCCGGGCGACGGCGCGCGTTCCCTCGACGAGATCTGCCACGGGACGGGCGACACGCAGTGCCAGCCGGCCGGCCACGGCAGCGGAGATCAGGAACACGAGAAGGCTGAACGCCGAGACGGCCGCCGTCAGCTGGGCGGCCTCCGCTTCCGCGATCCGCTGCTGCGGGAGAAGGAGGACCGAGAGGAGGCCGGGACTGCGAACCCCGGGGACCCCCGGGACCGCGGTGAGCGCCGTCGTCATCTCCTCGAACGTTCCTCCGCCGACGATGCGGGATCCAATGTGCTGCCGCGCTCCGGAGAGTCCGATCGCACGATAGCTCGCCGCCGGGACGCGGTCCGGAAGGAGCCCGGCGTCATAGAGGTCGTGTCGCGAAGTCGCGACGAGCAGGCCGTCAGGCGCATAGACCGAAAGGTCGTATCCGACCGCGTTCGCGAGCCAGCCGAGCAGCGCGTCGTCCAGGAGCCCGAGCCTTCCACGTCCCGCCGACGCCGAGGGAAGGTAGTCGTCGAGGACCCGGCGCGCCGTCTCGAGTCCCGTCCTCGCATGGTCGAGAGTGTCGCGGACCGACCGGGTCTCGATCACCGATCGGAGAAAGAACGTCACCGCGAGAAGCGGGATCATGACACCCACGACGAAGAGGCCGACCAGCCGGCCCCGAAACGTGCGCAGACCGCGCGGAAGAATCTCCCGCCGGGCCGCGCCGGGGGTTGCGACAAATCTCCACAGGATGAGGCCCCCGACGAGCAGATCGAGAACGAGAATCCCGGGCACAAGCAGAGCGGCCGTGAGCGCGCGTCCCAGAAGATCCGGCACCGGTATCGCGACGAGCTGAAAGCCCTCCGGCAGGGAGCGGAGCTCGCCAAAGAGCTCGCTGCCGCGATACGGCAGCCGGACGCGAACGGCCGACGCGCCATGCCGCAGTTTTTCGATCGCGTCCGGCGGCAGTGGCGGACCCTCTTCGCGCGGTGATCCGTCGGGGGCGTACGAAGCGAGAAAAGGCCGCACGCGGCGCTCCTCGTCCTCGACGTCCGCGCGCGGCGCTCCGAGAACCAGCCTCCGGTAGACCTCGATGCGCGGCGGGAGCGGATCCCACGTCGGCCAGTCGGCGACCTCGAGCTCGACCCGTCCCCAGGGCGTGCCTCCGGAAGACAGTGGAACGGCGCGGTGAAGAATCGCCAGCCGGTGGCGGTCGATCTGAACCTCCGTCGGTCTCGTCCCCGAGGCGCTCTCTTCCGTCTCGGGAATGAGCGAGAACCGGCTGCGCGAGGCGCCGGCCGGATCGAAGACTTCGTACGTCATCAGAGGGGGTTGCCGGATCTCCCGTTCTCCCTCGCGCCAGAGACGATAAGCGAGATCGGAAACGTCGGTCCGATCGATCGGCGCCGGCAGCTCCGTCGCGAGGTCGGTCCGGGAGAGACGCTCGGCAGCGAGATGGGCCGCGAGCACGGCACCGGCGGAGATCCGCGATGGGTCGGGCAATCGGATTGCAGCGGCACTTCGGTACGCGTCCCGAGCGCGGTCCTGCTCGTTTAACGGAGACGCCGCGAGCACGACGAGAAGCGTCGATCCCACGAGGAGGCGCGTCGCTGCGAAGGCCTCCGTCGTTCGAGCTTCCCCGACGGCGCGCGACCAGAGCTCCAGCGCGATCGCGGAGGCGGCGAAGACCGCGACGCGATACGAGTCGGACGGGACGACCGCAGCCAGGCTCCCGACGATCGCCGCGGCCGTGAAGACGAGCGCGACAGTGATCCACCTCCGGCCACGCGATTCGGTTTCACGACGCAATGCGGTCAGCGACAGGGCCGAGATCATCAACGCGGCGAGGCCTCCCACGCGCGGCAGCGAAAGGAGGGACTCGCCGAGCGGCGCGCCGAGCTCCGGGGTCTCGAGCCCGCTCGCGGCAGAGAGGCCGGCCGCCAGCAGCAGGTACCCGGCGAGGGGAGCCAGGCGACGGTGGTCGGAAATCGGCCGCCCGGAGAGCGCGGGCAGCGTGAAAGGCAGGACGACCCATCCGAGCGAGAGCGCCGCGACCGTGCCCGGCGGCAGCGAGTCGATTCCGCCGAAGCGCGTCTCGACCCCGAGGAACGCGAGAGCAAGAGCAACCCCGATGCGGAGCGGGTCGTTCATCCGCCCCGCCAGGAGGGCACAGATCACGAGCAGGACACCGAACGCGAAGTTGCGCGAACCGGGGAATTCGATCGGAGCTGTCGCGTGCCGGGCGGTGACCAGCACGGCTCCGGAGCGATCGGTCAAGAGAGGCGATCCTCCGTGAGCGGCCGGACGCCAGGCCGAGGACGCTCCCGAGAGACCGAGCGCGCGGGCAAAGTCCGGCGCGTCGACCGGAAACGAACGCGAGGAGTAGACGAGACCGGAGAATCCCCCTTGTCCGACCGGTTGGCGCTGCACGACGATGACCCGAGTTGCCGACCATCGGACGGCAAGGCCGCCCGGCGAGAACTCCAGGCCGGCGGGCTGTGGGGCATCACCCCCCCACGCGTGAATGGCTCCGGAGGGATCGGTCAGAGCGAGACCGGCGTCGGCCGGAGCGCCCGCGAGCGCCTGGCCCGCCGCGGCGAAGAGCGCGAGCCGGTTGACGGCGATCCCTCCGCCTTCGAGCGAGCGCGCGACGTCCCGCTGCGATTGGAAGTCCGCGGACCGCCGTGCGAGCTCTCCCACGGCCTTCTCGAAGGCGAGCGAGAGCGCGGCCGGAGGCCCCGCTGTCGCCGCCTGCCCGATCGGAAGCGACAGGCGTCCGCTCAGGAAGAGAAGGAGGGGCGTTGCGACGAGCGCCGCCGTGATCGGGGCGCGCAGGCGGCGGATCACCGGAGGAAGGGCAGCTCCACTCCGCGCTCCTTCGCCACCGCGATCGCCTCGGGGTATCCGGCGTCCGCGTGTCGCATGACGCCGGTTCCGGGATCGGCGGTCAACACCCGGCGGAGCCGGCGCTCGGCGCCATCGGTTCCGTCGGCGACGACCACCATGCCCGCGTGGATCGAATAACCGATCCCGACCCCTCCCCCGTGATGGACAGAAACCCACGTCGCGCCGCAGGCGGTGTTGACCAGGGCGTTCAAGATCGGCCAGTCGGCGATCGCGTCCGATCCGTCGCGCATGCCCTCGGTCTCCCGGTTCGGCGACGCGACCGAACCGGCGTCCAAGTGATCGCGCCCGATCACGACGGGAGCCCGGAGCTCTCCGCGGCGCACGAGATCGTTGAAGAGGAGCCCGGCGCGCGATCTTTCCCCGTACCCGAGCCAGCAGATCCGCGCGGGCAGACCCTGGAAGAGGACGCGTTCCTCTGCCATCCGGAGCCATCGCGCGAGCGCGGCGTTCTGCGGAAAGAGGTCCTGGAGCGCGCGGTCCGTCGTCGAGATGTCCTCCGGGTCACCGGACAGCGCCACCCAGCGGAAGGGACCCTTGCCTTCGCAGAAGAGGGGCCGGATGTAGAGCGGGACGAAACCTTCGATCTCGAACGCGTTCTCGACGCCCGCCTTCTTCGCCTGACCGCGCAGGTTGTTGCCGTAGTCGAACACGACCGCGCCGCGCCGCTTCATCTCGAGAAGCGCGCGCACGTGCGCGGCCATCGTCTCGTAGGCGCGTCGGACGTAGAGACCGGGATCGCGTCGGCGGAGCTCTTCGATGTCCGGTCCGAAGAGGCCGCGCGGGACGTAGCCCTCGAGCTCGTCGTGTGCGGAGGTCTGGTCGGTCACGAGATCGGGGACGATCGCGCGCTCCAGGAGCCTCTCCAGCAGGTCGACCGCGTTGGCCCGCACGCCGACCGAGCTCGCCTGCTTCCGGTCGCGGAGCTCGATCGCCCGATCGATGGCGGAGTCGAGGGAGTCCTCCCGGTGGTCGAGGTACCGGGTTGAGAGCCGCCGCCCGATGCGCTCGCCGTCCACCTCGGCGATCAACGCCGTCGCCCCGTTCATCGTCGCGGCGAGGGGCTGCGCGCCGCCCATTCCGCCGAGCCCCGCGGTCACGAGGAGCCGCCCGGAGAGGTCGCCCCCGAACTCTTTCTCGGCGGCGGCGGCGAAAGTCTCGAACGTGCCCTGCAGGATGCCCTGCGTTCCGATGTAGATCCAGGATCCGGCCGTCATCTGACCGTACATCGTCAGGCCCGCCGCCTCCAGCCGCCGGAACTCGTCGCCGGTCGCCCAGGCGGGAACGAGGAGGGCGTTGGCGATCAAGACGCGGGGCGCGTCCTCGTGCGTTTCGAAGACTCCGACCGGCTTGCCCGACTGGACCAGGAGAGTCTCGCGGGACGAAAGTCGCTTCAACGTCGCGACGATTGCGTCGAAACACTCCCAGTTGCGCGCCGCCTTCCCGGTGCCGCCGTAGACGATGAGCTCGTCCGGCTTCTCGGCGACCTCCGGATCGAGATTGTTCTCGAGCATCCGCAAGGCGGCTTCCTGGGGCCAGCCCGGGCATCGGAGCCCGGTTCCCCGCGCTGCGCGGACGACGCGGGGGCCCGAAACGACGGCAGGCACGGAGGAATTATAGGCGTCGGAACCTACTCGAGGTCCTCGACCGCGGCCGACATCGCATCGCTCTCCAGAAACGCCCTCGCGGCGGCGAGATCGGGAGCGAGCTCGCGGTCCGCTTTCCATGGGAGAACGACTCGCCGGAAGGCGCGCCGGATCCGCTCGATCGGGCGGGAAGACGAGAGCGGGCGCAGGAACTCCATCGCCTGGAAGGCGACGAGGAGCTCGATCGAGAGCACGAGGGCCAGGTTCTCGACGAGGGCGGCGAGCTTGCGCGCCGCGACCGGCGACATCGAGACGTGATCTTCCTTCGCCGCCGACGTCGGGATCGAGTCGACCGAAGCGGGATGCGCGAGCGTCTTGCACTCCGAGACGAGGGCCGCCGCGGTCACCTGCGCCATCATGAGCCCGGAGTGAACGCCGCCTTCTTCGACCAGGAACGCGGGCAGGTCCGACAGCGTGGGGTTGACGAGCTTCTCGATCCGGCGTTCCGAGATCGAGGCGAGGTCGGCCGCGGCGATCGCCGCGTAGTCGAGGACGAGGCCGACCGGCGCGCCGTGGAAGTTCCCCCCGGAGACGACGTCGCCGCTCTTTGCGAAGACCAGCGGGTTGTCGGTGGCGCTGTTCATCTCGCGCTCGAGGACATTGCGCGCATGAGTAAACGCGTCGCGCGCGGCGCCGTGAACCTGGGGCATGCACCGCAGCGCGTAGTTGTCCTGGACTTTTCCGCAGCCGCGGTGCGACTCGCGGATCCCGCTGCCGGCGAGCAGCTCGCGCAGATTGCGGGCGCTCGCGACCGCGCCCGGGTGG
>DASWDK010000026.1:0-2024 GCA_036395335.1 Thermoanaerobaculia bacterium | reverse complement strand
TAAATTTCGAATCGCCCCGTCTCGTCCGATTGGTACGCGATGTATCGGCCATTCGGTGAGAACTGCGCCATCGGCTCGAGTGCGGGCGTCGCCATGAACGGCCGGGACTTCCGGTCTCCGGCCAGCGGAAGGATCCAGAGACTGTCCCGCTCGTTCTTGCGCTTCGAATAGAGAAAGAAGTTCCCGTCCGGCGAGAAACCGAGCGGAGCCTCGAATTCCACCGGATCGGATACGAGCACGACTTCGGGCTCGGAACCGCCGATCGGCTTCGAGACGATGTCGTAGCCGGTTCCGCGAGGGTTGGAAATGCTGTGCGCGACCCGGCCGCCGTCGGGCGACCACGCGCACCACTCCTTACTGCCCGCCCCGGTCGTGAATCGCCTCCGTGTGCCGGTTGCCAGGTCGATCATCCAGATATCCGTCTGCCCCGTTCGGAGATCGACGATCGAAGCGGTCGCGCGCTTCCCGTCCGGCGAAATTTCCGGATCGCCACCGTTGAAAAACAGCGCCGGCTCTCCCACGGTTCCGAGAATCGCGCCGTTGCGATCGAGCCACCGGAGCGCCGAGAGCGTCTGTCCTTTTCCGGTCTGGTAGACGAGCACGCCGTTCGATGAAGCGGAGAAGACGCCGCGGCTGAACCGCTCGTCCATGAGAACGTCCGGGACGAGCGTGACCGGCTCGCCCTTCACCGCGAGCCGATCCAGGTCGAACTCCTGGGCGACGAGAGCGCCTTCGCGGACGTAGAGGAGGTGCCCCGACGCGTAGACGACGTTCGAGGCGACGTTGACGACGAGCTTCGAGTCTCTCGAATCGAGCGATCCGACGCGGATCTCCGGGTCGCGACCGCGTCCGGCGCCGCTGCCGTGGCGGACGAGATAGAGAAAGTGTCTGCCGTCGGGAAGGAAGTGCGGATATCGGTGCGTCGCGTCCGTCGGTCCGTAGACCGTCGCGTCGGCCTCTTTCCCGCCGTTGGCCGATACCCGGTGGACCGGCCCGCGAGCGCTCGGGGTGAACAGGATTACCCCGTCGCGGTTCCAGGTTCCACCCCGGCTTTCCGTACCGGGCGCCAGCGTGAAGACCGGGCCGCCGTCGACGTCGATCTTCTTGAAGAAGCGGTCCGCGAAGAACCCGATGTGCTGTCCATCGGGAGACCAGAACGGTCTCTGCGCGCCCTCCGTGCCGGCGAGCGGACGCGCGTTGGGTTCCGAGAGCTTTCGCACCCAGAGAAGATTCGGGCTCTCGCCCTTTCTCGCCGTGAAGACGATTCGATCCCCGTCCGGAGAGATCTCGACCGGTCCCGCGTCGATCCACGTGGAGACGAACTCCGAGTCTTCCGGCGGAAGAATCGAGGCGCGAAGAACGCTCGCCGCGGGCGCAGGCCGGGTGAAGAGGCGTGCGGCGAGTCCGATCGTCGCCGCCAGAAGGACCGCCGCCACGATCCAGCCGAGTCGTTCACGGCTCCGCCGCCGCGAGACGACCGGAGTGGGAATGCCGACCTGTGAACCGCCCTCGCGGACCCACGCGAGCTCGCCGGCAAGGTCGGCGGCGTTCTGCCAGCGCTCCTCCGGGTCCTTGGTCAGGCATTTCTTGACGATGTGATCGAGGGCGGGAGGCGACATCGGCTGCACCGTCGAGATGGGCGGCGGGTCCGTGTGCAGGATTGCCCCGATCAACGACGCCTGCGACGTCCCCGCGAAGGCCTTCTTGCCCGTCGCCATCTCATACAGCACGCACCCGAACGCGAAGATGTCCGTACGCGCATCGGCGTCCTTCCCCTCGAGCTGCTCCGGCGCCATGTACTGGAACGTGCCGAGGATCGTGCCTTCCTGCGTGAGGTTCAGTTGGGTCGGAAGGGAAGTGAGGGTCGATGGCTGGGGCGCGGGTGCCACTGCCTTGGCGAGACCGAAGTCGAGAAGCTTGACCCCCGACTTCGTCAGCATCACGTTGCCGGGCTTCAGGTCCCGGTGCACGATCCCCTGCCGGTGCGCCTTGTCCAGCGCGTCCGCGATCTCGCATCCGTACCG
>DASWDK010000025.1:0-2035 GCA_036395335.1 Thermoanaerobaculia bacterium | reverse complement strand
AGCCGCTGGTCGGGGAGAAACTTCAGACCGTCAGCAAAGTCGTTCGGCATGCCGAGCTTGACCGTCGTCGGCGCGTCGTACGAAACGTTCGGCACGAGCGAGCGCATCGAGGCGACTGTCTGCGCCCCGAGCGCGGCAATCCCGCTCCCGATCCCGAGCTTGAGCAGGAAATCCCGGCGGTCTTTCTTCTCGCTCATTGTGTTCGCTCCTTCACCCGGCCGCCGCCGCGAACCGCTCGGTGATCGAAAACCTCTCCATCGTCATCGCGTCCGTGGGGCAGCGGATTGCGCAGAGGCCGCACCGGATACAGCGTTCGTCGTCCTTGACCATTGCGGAGAGCGGCAGACCGTCAACGGCCTCCGCGCGCCCCGCCAGCGCCCGTTTTTCTTCCTCCGGCAGGTCGAGCTCCTCGAACGGAACGAGAGCGAGGCAGTACTCCGGGCACACGTCCACGCAGCGGCTGCAGAGGACGCACTTCTCCGGGTCGTACATCGTCTGAACGTGGCAGATGAGACAGCGAGCCGCCTGCCCGCGCGCCTCTTCCTCTCCGTATCCGATCTCGACTTCGGAAATCCCGGTCCGACGCGAGAGGTCGAGCGTCGGCGGCGCCTCCCGGTCCAGGATCTCGAAGCCAGCGATCATCCGGTAGCGGGACGTCGGGATCTTTTCGATCGCGAGCTCGGTCTCGATTCGGGCGGCCTCGCGGGAGAGGTGGGAATGGATCGAGCGAGCCGCGCGCTTGCCGTTCGCGACCGCCTCGATCAGGTTACGCGGGCCGAACGCGACGTCTCCTCCGGCGAAGACTCCCGGGGCGGAGGTCGCGAGCGTCGCGGGATCCACGCGGATCGACCCTCCCGGCGTCGTCGCGACTCCGTCGGAGGGCTCGAGGAATTCGAGATCGGCGCGCTGCCCGATCGCGAGAATGCACGCGTCTGCCCCGATCGTCTCGACGTCCGAGTCGTCGTAGGAGGGAGCGAACCGCCCGTCGACGTCGAACACGGAGACGACTCGTCGCAGCGCCACAGCCTCGAGTCGGGCGCCGCCCAGGAACTCCATCGGACCTCGGCGCGTCATGAACCGGACGCCTTCCCGCTTCGCCTCCTCGAACTCCTCGCGCCCCTGGGTCGTGCGAAGGACCGGCATCTCGTCGAAACTCTCGAGCGAGACGATCGTCACCTCGGCCGCTCCACCGCGCACCGCCGCACGCGCCGAATCGAGGGCCTCCTTGACGCGCGCGTCGGCGGCGGCGGCGAGTTCGGCGTCCGCATCGGGCGAGGCGAGTCGAAGCGCCATCCTGGCGGCGTCGAACGCGACGAATCCACCGCCGATCACGACGACCCGGCGCCCCAGGTTCATCCGAAACCCGCGATTGACGTTCAGGAGGTAGTCCACCGCCTTGACGACGCCGTCGCGGTCGGCTCCGGGCACTGCGAGATCGCGCCCCTTCGACACGCCCACCGAGAGGAAGAAAGCCTCGAAACCGAGCGCCCGGAGCCGGGCGAGCCCGAAATCGCGCGTCAGAGGCCGGCGCGTCTCGAGCTTCACGCCGAGCGAGAGAACTTTGTCGATCTCGGCGGACAGGAGAGTTCGGGGAAGGCGGTACTCGGGGATTCCGAACCGCATCATTCCGCCCGGTTCCTCGGCCGCCTCGAAGACCGTGACGGCGTAGCCGAGGAGAGCGAGGTCCGCCGCCGCGGAGAGACCGGCGGGTCCGGCGCCGATCACGCCGACCGCGCGGCGCGCGCCGGGACGGGACGGCGAGCCCGACACGGGATGCACCGGGAGGTGCCCCGGATAGCGGTTGCCTTCGGTGACGAGCTCCGCGCGCAGGCGATCCTGAGTGTCCGGGCGGATGGACTCGACCCCATATCGCTCGGTCACGAAGCGCTTCAGCGCGCGGATCGCGATCGGCGCGTCGATCGACCCGCGGCGGCACGCATCCTCGCAGGGGGCGGCGCAGACGCGGCCGCAGACCGAGGCGAACGGGTTCGGCGCGCGCGCGACGAGGTACGCGTCCTCGTCGCGCCCCTCGGCA
>DASWDK010000024.1:0-2113 GCA_036395335.1 Thermoanaerobaculia bacterium | reverse complement strand
TACTTCCCCGTTTGGATCGTCGCCGAGCGGGGCGCATCCGCGACTGCGTGGTCGCTCGCGACCAGCGCCTCCTCGGCGGTCGTACTCTTCGCGGCGCCCTACTTCGGTGCCCGCTCGGACGTCTCGCGGCGCCGCAAACCGTGGGTCGTCGGACTGACTCTCGCCTGCGTCGTCGCGACGGCGCTGCTCGATCCGATCTCGCGGGCATCTCTTTCGCCGGCCGCGGGCGTGACGATCCTTCTCGCGACGTTCGCGCTCGCCGACGTCGCCTACCAGCTCACGCTCCCCTTCTACAACGCGATGATGCCCGAGCTCGTCCCGCCGGCGGAGCACGGCCGCCTTTCCGGTCTCGGCACCGCTCTCGGTTACGTCGGCTCGATCGCCGGAGTGCTCCTCGTCGCGCCGTTCGTCTCCGGGAAGTGGAGCTTCGGCGGTTCCCTCGGCCGGCAAGCGGCGTTTCTCCCGACGGCCGCGCTCTTCCTCTTTTTTTCGCTTCCGATTTTCCTCTTCTGCCGGGACCACGTCCCGCGACCCCGCTCGGAACGGCGCGCCGTCCGCTTCCGAGAGATCACCGCGAAGATCGCCGAGGCGTTCCGCGAGACGAGGAAGTACCCGGGGCTGCGGCGGTTTCTCTTTGCCTCCTATCTGTACCAGGACGCGCTCGGCACCGCGATCGCCTTCATGGCGATCTACGCTGTGAAAGTCCTCGGCCTCGCGAAGGGGGAGGAAGTGCGCCTCTTCGCCGCGCTGACCGTGCCGGCGATCATCGGGTCGTACATCGCCGGCCTCGCGAGCGACCGGCTGGGACCCCGCCGGACTCTGCTGGTGGTCCTCTGGGGCTGGGTCGCGGGCCTCGCCGCGATTGCGCTCGCGCCGACGCTCTCGGCGTTCTGGATCGGCGGCGCGCTGCTCGGATTCGTCTTCGGGGGCATCTGGTCGGTCGAGCGGCCCTTGCTCTTGACCCTAGTCCCCGACGCCGAAGCGGGAAGGTTCTTCGGCCTCCTCGTGCTCTCCGCGCGCGCCGCCGCGATCGCCGGACCGCTCGTGTGGGCGCTCGTCGCCGATCACCTCTTCCGCAGCTTCGGGACGGGGGTCGGCTACCGTGCCGCGGTCGCGTCGCTCATCCTCTTCATGCTGGGCGCGATCGCGCTCCTGCGCGGAGTGCCGGACCTTCAAGGTAGATTTGCCTCTTCCGGGTCTCCGGAGGTGGAATGAACGAGACGACGATCGCGCGCGTGGCGCTGGTGGGCCTGGGACCGATCGGCGTCGAGGTCGCGCGCGCCGTGCTGGCGCGGTCGGAAATCGAGATCCTCGGCGCGGCGGACCCGGCCCCCGACAAGGTGGGGAAGGACCTGCGAGAGCTCGTGAGCTCCAAAGGCGGCGACGGGCCGTTTCCGATCGCGTCCTCCGCCCGCGAGCTCTACGAGAAATCGGCCTCCGAGCGGGGCAGGAGCGACGTCGTCCTCCTCTGCACGGGATCGCGCCTCGACTCGGTCGCACCGCAGATCGAAGGGGCGGTCGCCGCCGGGTTTCACGTCGTCTCGACCTGCGAGGAGCTCTCGTTTCCGGACCTCCACCACGTCGGTCTCGGCCGCTTGCTCGACGCGAAGGCGAAGGCTCACGGCGTCGCCGTGCTGGGCACCGGGGTCAACCCGGGGCTCGTCATGGACCGCCTCGCGCTCGCCGTCGCGGGCGCGTGTGTGAAGGTCGAGAGGGTGAAAGTCACGCGGGTCGTCGATGCCGCCAAGCGCCGCGGCCCCCTCCGCGCAAAAGTTGGAGCCGGTCTATCGAAAGAGGAGTTCGAGAGCGGCGTCGCCGCCCGCAAGCTCGGCCACGTCGGCCTGTCGGAGTCCGCGGCGATGATCGCGCTCGGACTGGGCCTGCCAATCGGCGAGATCTCCGAGACGATCGAGCCGGTCCTCGCCCTGCGCGACACGGAAGGCGTCGTGGCGGGGCGGGTTCTCGGGCTCCATCAGATCGCCCGGGTACGCGCCGGCGGAGAGATCAAAGTCGAGCTGGATCTGACGATGGCCGTCGGAGTTCCCGAGGCATTCGACTCGATCGAGATCCAGGGAGATCCTCCGGTCAACCTCACGGTGACCGGAGGTTTCCA
>DASWDK010000023.1:0-2846 GCA_036395335.1 Thermoanaerobaculia bacterium | reverse complement strand
CTTCTCTCCCGCGCTCTCGACCGCTGCAAGGAAGACCTGAAGCGTCTGGAGAGGGACACCTCGAAGCTCGCGGCTGTCGGGAAGCCTTTTCCGCGGATCACGTACCGGCAGGCGATCGACAAGCTCCGCAAGAAGGGGTTCGAGGTCAAGTTCGGCGACGACCTGGGCGCCGACGAGGAGACGGCGCTCGCCTCGGAGAGCGATCAGCCTCTGATCGTGACGCGGTTCCCGGCGGCTATCAAGTCGTTCTACATGCAGCCGGACCCCGACGACGCCGAGGTCGTCCTCGGCCTCGACATGCTCGCGCCTGAAGGCTACGGCGAGATCATCGGCGGCTCGCAGCGCATCCACGACCTCACGTTGCTCGAGCGGCGCCTGAAGGAGCACAAGCTGTCGAAGGAATCCTACGAGTGGTATCTCGACGTGCGGCGTTACGGGTCGTTCCCACATTCCGGCTTCGGGATGGGCCTCGAGCGTTTCGTCACGTGGGTCTGCGGGATCCACCACCTTCGCGAGGCGATTCCCTACCCCCGCACGCTCAAACGGATTTACCCGTAGCATGAAGTCACATCTGGAGTCAGGCCTTTGGCGCTAAAGCCGCTTCCTTCAGTCGGCGTTGTCTCGCTCGGGTGCCCCAAGAACCTGGTGGACACCGAGGTGATGCTCGGGCATTTGGCGAGGGCGGGCCACCCGATAGTGCCGGACTCCGCGGCGCGGGTCGTGATGATCAACACGTGCGGGTTCATCGACCGCGCCAAGGAGGAGTCGGTCGAGGCGATTCTGGAGCAGGTCGAGAGGAAGAAGCGGGGCGAGATCGATCGCGTCGTCGTCGCCGGGTGCATGGTGCAGAAGTACGGGCGGGAGCTGGCGGAGGAGATCCCCGAGGTGGACGGCTTCCTCGGCCTGGACGAGCTGGAGTTCGCGCCGGCGGCGGTCTCGGGCCTTCCCTCTCTGCCGCGGTTCACGGAGAAGCCTTTGGCGACCCGGCTCTACGATGAGGCAGCTCCGCGGGTCCTTTCCCGCCGCCGCGGTTACGCGTATCTGAAGGTCGGCGAAGGGTGCAACAACCCGTGCACCTTCTGCACGATTCCCCAGATGCGAGGCCGCCAGAGAAGCCGAGCGATCGATTCGCTCGTCGCGGAGGCCAGGGTGATCGAGGCCCAGGGGGTCTCGGAGCTGGTCTTGATCTCGCAGGACACGACTCGGTACGGCGACGACCTGGGTTTCAAGCGAAAGGGTCTCGCGCTCTTGGTCGAGCGGCTCCTCTCGGAGACCGGCTTTCCCTGGATCCGCTTTCTCTACGCCTATCCGAAGACGCTCGACGACTCGGTCCTGGAGCTCATGGCGCTCGAGCCCCGCTTCGTTCCGTACGTGGACATCCCTCTTCAGCACGTCTCCCGGGCCATCCTGTCGAAGATGCGGCGAGGAGGGGACCCGGCGTCGCACCGGAGTCTTCTCGAGCGGATGAGAGGGATCGTGCCCGGAATCGCCATCCGAACGACGTTCATCGTGGGCTTTCCGGGAGAGGGGGACGCCGAGTTCCAAGAGCTCTGCGAGTTCGTGCAGTCAGCGCAGTTCGACAACCTCGGCGCCTTCACCTATTCGCCCGAGCCCGGCTCCGGGTCCGAGCCGCTGGGCGATCCCGTCCCACCGGAGGAGAAGGAGAGCCGCCGAGGGTTTCTCCTGTCGCTTCAGCGCCCGATCGCCCGCGCGAAGAACCGCGCGCTGCGGGGCCGGGAGTTCGAAGCGATCGTCGAAGGTTCCTGCGAGGAGACCGAGCACCTGCTGGAAGGCCGTCTCCGTTGCCAGGCGCCCGAGATCGACGGCCGCCTGTTGATCAACGACGCCGGCGGCCGCGACGTTCAACCCGGAGAGATCGTCCGGGTGAGGATCACCGGGACCCACGACTACGACCTCGTCGGGGGAATCGTCTGAATCAACCCGTCGGGCCTCCGAACACCCGTTCACTTGATCAGCCGATCATCCGATCGGCCTGACCTCATGCGCGTCGTCCGGGATCCTCTGCGAGCCTCCGACCTTCCTCGGGGCGGCATCGTCACGATTGGGAACTTCGACGGCGTGCACCGGGGGCACCGGAAAATCCTGGAGACCGTGGTCGTTCGCGCCAAAGAGGTCGGCCGGGTCTCCGTCGCGATCACGTTCGAGCCCCATCCTCTGGCCGTCCTGCGCCCCGATCATGCTCCCCGGCGCATCCAGACGCTTCGACAGAAAGAGGAAGCGATCGAAGCTCTCGGGATCGAGACGCTCCTGATCATCCCGTTCACGCGGGATTTCTCGTTGACGGAGCCCGAGGACTTCGTGCGAGAGTTCCTCGTCGCACGGCTCGTCGCCTCGGAGATCTATCTCGGGCAGCACTTCGCGTTCGGCCGAGGCAAGCGCGGCGATCTGTCTCTCTTGAAACGCATGGGGCCGGAATCCGGCTTCACGGCAGCGGGCACGGACGAGGTGATCTACAAGGACGAGCCGATCTCCTCGACGCGGATCCGCAACGCTCTGGAGCGAGGAGAGGTCGCGGAAGCCAACGCGATGCTCGGACGGGAATACGAGCTGGACGGGATCGTCTCGAAGGGCGACAAGGTGGGACACAAGATCGGCTATCCCACGATCAATCTCGCTCCCGAGAACAGTTTCCATCCGGCAGACGGCGTGTACGTGACGCGGATCGAGATCCGCTCCTTCGGCCGGCGGTTCGACGGCGTGACGAACATCGGCACCCGTCCCACCCTCTACGAGGACACGAAAACCACGATCGAGACTTTCGTTCTCGATTTCTCGGCCAACGTCTACGGCGAGAAGGTGCGCCTGTTCTTCCACGAGCGCCTGCG
>DASWDK010000022.1:0-6613 GCA_036395335.1 Thermoanaerobaculia bacterium | reverse complement strand
CTCGCCGCGGAGGAGTGGGCGTGGAAATTCGACCGAAACCCCGACGGGTGGTTCGGGGTCGTCGCGCTCGTCGGAAGCGAGATCGTCGGCAACTACGCCGGTTGGGGGGCGCGGATGCTTCTCGATGGCCGTCCGGCGCTCTGTTACTCCGTCGGCGACGTCGCAACCGATCCCTCCGTTCGCGGGATCGGCGGCCGGCGGGGAATCTACCGCTCGATGACGGAAGCTTTCTACGAAGAGGTCGGCTCGCGAGGGGTCCCGTTCTGTTTCGGCTTTCCCAATCCGCGCGCACTCGAGATCAGTCACTCGATCGTGGGTTCGCGAACTCTCTTCCCGATCCGAGAGCTTCACGTGCCTTGCAGGACCTTCCCGCCGCCCCGTGAGACCTCCTCCGCGGCGGACTCCGTCGGGGAGAGTTTCGATTCGCTGTGGGATGCGGCGTCGGGCTTCCTGACCCACGCCTCGGTACGGGACCGCGCCCGCGCAAACTGGAGGTTCCATGCGCGTCCGACGAGGTGGTACCGCATGGTTTGGACGGAGAGCGGGGGAGAGGTGTCGGGATGGGCGGTCCTGTCGGTCGCCGGGGAGACGGCCCTCGTCGCGGACTTCCTCTGCCGCGACTCCTCCGGGGAAGACCTGGCGGCGCTCTTCGGCGCGGCCGCCCGAGAGGCGCAGCATCTGGGCGCAACGACCCTCGTGTTCTGGGAAACGCCCGGCGGTCCCGCGGCGGAATTTCTTCGCCGCCTTCCGGGGGAGCGTCGTCAGGCGGGCTTTCCGATGATCGTTCGAACGTTCGATGACGTTGCCGCGGACAGATTCGCGCTTCGGGCGCACCTCGTCCCGTCTCTTTACGACCTCGTTTGAACGGTTAGACTTCGCCGAAAGCAGAAATAGTGGCCCGGAAGTGAAAGAGGAAGAGCTCATTCCCTACGCCGTGAGCGACCTGGTCGCCGAGAGGATCCTGGTGCTCTCCGCCCACCCGGACGACGAAACGCTCGGCGCGGGCGGGGCGATCGCCTTGAACACGCGCAAGGGAGCTACGGTTCGAATCTGGATCGCGACCGACGGGGAGCGACAGGAAGGGACGGGAAGCGCCGCCGCCGACGCCGGTCGCCGGCGCGATGAAGCACGGGTCGCCGCCGCGGCGCTCGGCGCAGCGCCGCCGGTGTTCGGCGGGCTCCCCGACCGTTCGCTCGATTCGAGTCGGGACGCTCTTGCCCGCGCGCTCGCGCAGGAGATCTCCGAGTTCGAACCAGATCTCATCCTCTGTCCCTCGCCCGCCGAGATCCATCCTGACCATCGCGCTCTCTCCGAAGCGCTCTACCGCGTGGTCGCGTCTTCCCGGCCGGAGGATCCAGACCACGACCGGTATCGCTTCCTGCGACTCGGTTTCTACGAGATCTCGCAACCTTTTCTTCCCAACGCGCTCGTGGACATCGCCGCGGTGGCGGAGCGCAAGGACGAGGCGCTTCGCGCCTACGCCTCGCAGCAATTGGTGCGCGACTACGCGGGAGCGATGAGAGGCTTGAACGCCTACCGCCGGCTGACGCTGGCCGGTGCCGGGCCGGTCGAGGCGTTCTGCGTCCTCTCCTGGCCGGAGGTCTCGGGCCGGTCCCTGGAGGAGTTCCGGAGGGCGATCGGTCCGGCGGTCGTCGAGGACGGCAGCCGCGGCCCCGCACCGGTCGCCGTCGTCGTGCGCACGCGCAACCGGCCGGCCCTGCTCGCCGACGCTCTCGGGAGCCTCCGCGCGCAGACGGCGCGCCCGACGCGAGTGGTCATCGTCAACGACGGGGGAGCTTCCGTTTCGACCGTGGCCGATTCGTTCCGCGATGCGTTCGAAATATCCCTCGAAGAATTTCAAGAGCGTCGTGGCCGCTCCTTAGCCGCGAACCGCGGAGTCGAAGCGGCGGAGGAGGATCTCGTCGCTTTTTTGGACGACGACGACCTTTGCTTTCCCGATCACTTCGAGCGGCTACTCGCAGCGCATCGCTCCGGGCCGGAGCCGGTCGTCTATTCCGATGCGGCCACCGTCGTCTACCGGCGCGACGGGGACCGCTGGAAGCCGGGTCCGCGAACGCTCCAGTACTCGCTCGACTTCGACCCCGATTACCTTCTGCTCGCCAACTACATCCCGCTCCACACTCTCGTCCTGCCGCGATCGCTCTACCGGAGGCTCGGAGGCTTCGACGCCTCTCTCGAGTACTCGGAGGACTGGGATTTCCTCATCCGAGCGTCCTTCGAGACGTCCTTCCGGCACGTCCGGGCGGTCACGTGCGAATACCGCGTCTTCGAGGCGGAGAGCGGCGATCCCGCACACGCCACCGCGGGGTCTCCGGATTTCCAGCACGCGCGCCGGCAGATCTACGAAAAGTACGCGTCGCGGCGCACCGAAGAAGGGCTCGCTCGGGTTCTCGATCGGATGCGTGCGCAGATCGCGTTCTGGTACGAGCGGGACACGATCTCCCAGGGAGAGCTTCGTTATCAGCGCGAAAACCATCAGCACCTCGCGGGCGCCGTTGCTCGTCTGGAGGCCCGGCTCGCCGCGCTCTCCCCGGTGGAAAACCGGATCGACGAGTTGGAGAGACGCGTCTCGGATCTCCAGCTCGAGCGGGCACGCCTGCTCGCCGAGAACGAGCTCGTCCACGATCGGCTCGCGGAAGCCTTCGCGAAAAACGAGGAGTGCGACCGGCAGCTCTCCGAAATCGACCGGCTGAACGCGATCCTGAGCCAGATCTACGAGTCGCGCACCTGGAAGCTGCACCTTCTTCTGGACCGCATCCGGGGGCGCTGAGAGAAGTGCCACCGATCGTCGCCGTCCTCGCTCCGGAGCCGATCCGTCCGCGGATGGCGGGGATGGGCATTCGCGCGCTCGAGCTCGCCCGCGTTCTCCACGCGAGGTTCGAAGCGAAGCTGTTGGTTCCGAATGACCCGGCGGAAGCCGCCGAGGTGGCAGGCGATGTCCCGATAGTCTTTGCGCCTCCGCACGCGGACCTGGCCCGCGCCGCGGAGGGCGCGGCCGCAGCCGTCGTTTCCGGGCATGCCGCGAACTACTGGTTCCACCAGGCCCCCGACGTCCCCGTCGCAGTCGACCTCTACGATCCCTTCCCGATCGAGAACCTTCACTACGCGGAGACGCTCGGTGAGGAGACGGCGCGGCACGACCGGGCCACGCTCCACCTCGCCCTCGCGCGGTCCGACTTCTTTCTCTGCGCTTCCGTCGAGCAGCGACTGTTCTACGCGGGCGCCCTTTTCGAGGCAGGACGGATCGGTTCCGCGAACTTTCCAGAGGATCCCGAGCTCGAAAACCTTCTCGCCGTCGTTCCGTTCGGCGTCCCCGACCGCCCGGCGCGGGGAGATCGCACCGCCGGACGACGGGTGACCGGCGTACCGGAGGAAGGCCCGCTCGTCCTCTTCGGTGGTATTTACGACTGGAACGATCCGGACGTCCTTCTCGACGCGTGGCCGGCGGTGCTTCGAACGAGGCCGGAGGCGCGGGTTCTCTTCCTCGACAGCCCGAACCCCGAGACGACGCCGCAGCGAGTGTACGGAGACGTCCGACGGCGCGCGCGCGAGCTCGATCCGGAAGGCCGCTCGATCGTCTTTTCGTCCTGGCTGCCGTACGGCTCTCGGGAAGATCTCTACGCGGCAGCGGACGTCCTCGTGTCGATTTCCTCCGACGGGCTCGAATCGGATCTCTCCTATCGCACGCGGCTGCTCGACGCGGCTTGGGGCGGCTTGCCCTCGATCTCGGTTGCCGGAGGGACACTCGCGCGCGAACTCGAGGCCGCGGGCGCGGGCTGCCGCGTCGAGCGCTCAACCGAAGCTCTCGCGGAGGCCGTGGTCGCGGCGTTGTCGGAGCCCGCGCGGCGCGCTGCGAGCGCGGAAGCGGGCCGGCGATTCGCCGAAAAGAGGACATGGGAGCGGGTGGCGCAACCGCTCCTTTCCTGGTGCCGCAGCGCCCGCATCGAGGTGGGAAGGCTCCCGCTGCCGGACTCTCCCGAGCCGCGCTTCTGGAAGCGATTCCGCCGACGGGCAGTCTCGCCCTAATCCCGCCGATCTTGGTTTACTCTGGCCGCTGCCGATGAAGACTCCGGACGCCTCGATCGTCGTCGTCCACCATCGCGATCACGAGCGGCTGTTCGAGGCGCTCGCGGCGCTCGAGGAGGCCTGCCGCGGGCGTCTCTCGGCGGAGATCATCGTGGTGGACAATGCCTCGCGGCTGCCGGTCGCGGAGCTCTTGCGCCGGCATCCGACGACGCGCCGCGTCCCCGCCTCCTGCAACGTCGGCTTTGCCGCCGGCTGTCGCCTCGGCGCGGAAGCTGCGCGTGGGCGTTTTCTCGTCTTCGTCAACGACGACGCGGTCGTGGACCCGGATGCGCCGCATCGGCTCGTACACGCCCTCGACCGCGCCGACGGGGACGTCGTGGCGGTCGCGGGGAGGCTGACCGACTCGACCGGGAAGCGCAACGATTTCTCCGACGGTTTCCTGACCTTCGACGGCCACGCGTTCCAGAGCGAGGTCGGACGGCCGGTCGATGCGCTCACGGAAGGTGCCGTCGGCGAAGAGCGGCTCTTTGCCTGCGGCGGACTGATGGCGGTCAAGCGCGGCGAGTTTCTCTCCTCCGGCGGTTTCGACGACGACTACTTCGCCTATCTCGAGGACGTGGACTTCGGCTGGCGGCAGTGGATTTTCGGCCGGCGGATCGTGGCGGAGCCCCGCGCGCTCGCCCGCCACCGCGGCGGAGCGACCGGGGAGGCGCTCGGCATCTACTCGCGCGGATACCTCTTCGAGAAGAACGCCTTCGCGACCGCCTACAAGAACTTCGACCGGGAGTACTTTGCGGCGCTGATGCCGTCGGTGCTCGCGGCTTTTCTCGCGCGGATATCGGAGATGCTCGCGTCTCGCAACCCGGGAGCGGCGGAGCTCACCCGCGATCCGTACGCGGAGGAGCGCCCCCCCGGTTCGTTCACCCGCAGGCTCTTCGGCATCGCCGAAGGCACCGCGCCGCCGGTCCGGCTCGAGGATCCCCTGACAGTCGCTCACCTGAAGGCGCTCCTGTGGATCCACCGGAGCCAGGAGTCGCTCGCGGTCAAACGCCGGGCCGTCCAGTCGCGCCGGGAGCGGCCGGATTCGGAGATCTTCGCGAAGTTCCCGCTGCGTTTGGTGCCGACATATCCGGGCGACGAACGCTTCGAGTCCGAGTTCTTCCGCGAGTTCCTCGGCCATGCGCCGGAACTCGTTCGGACCACTCTCGAGGAGATTTTCGTCGGAGGCGCCGCCTGACCACGTTTTCCGTCGTCATTCCGACGCACCGCCGTCCCGACACGCTCGTCAGAGTTCTCGAGGCGCTCGACCGGCAGGAGACCCCTCCGGAGTTCGAGGTCGTCGTCGTCGACGACGGCTCGGGCGATGCCACCGGCGACCGGCTGCGGGCGTACCGCGCCTCCTATCCGCTGCGGTGCTTCGTCCAGGAGAACTCCGGGCCCGCGCGCGCCCGAAACCGAGGCGTGAAGGAGGCTCAGGGCGACGTCGTCGTCTTCCTCGGGGACGACACCGTGCCGGAGCCGCCGCTCCTCGCCATCCACGCGCAAACGCATTCGGAGAGGCGCGAGTATCCGGTTGCCGTTCTCGGCTACACGACCTGGCCGCGCGAGCGGCGGGTCTCTCCGTTTCTGCATCACATCAACGAGTACGGTCTCCAGTTCGGCTACGGTCTGATCGAGGATCCCGAGTCGGTTCCGTTCAACTTCTTCTACACTTCGAACGTCTCTCTACCGCGGCGGTTGCTCGAGGAAGCGGGACTCTTCGATACGACGTTCCCGCACGCGGCGTGGGAGGACATCGAGATCGCTTACCGGCTGACGAAGCAGGGGATGAAAATCCTCTACCGTCCCGAGGCGGTCGCGCGGCACTACCACGACATCCGCTTCGGCTCCTTCCGGCGGCGTCAGCAGAGGTCCGGCGAGGCCGCGGCGATCTTCTTCGAGAAGCATCCCGAGCTCGGCGATTTCCTGGGCGTTCCGCAGGCGTTGACGTTCGCGAACGGTTCCGGCGTGGGCGAGCGGCTGCGCGCGGCCTGGGCCTCGCTCGCAGAGCGGTGGGAGCTGCCCGGCGGGCGCCGCGCGCTCGACCGCGTCCTGCGGGACGATTACCTCCGCGGGCTGGCGCGCAGCCTGGAGGCGCGGGGGTGGTCTGCGACGGGTCGTCCATCCGGCGCGCGAAAGAGAAAGTCCGGCGATTCCTCCGGGTGACGCGATGGCCTTTAGAGAGGTCACGGCCGGTTCAGACGCTCGAACCGGCGTGGCCCGATCCTTCTCAAAAGACGCCACTTCGGTCGACCTTATCTCGGCGCCAACGTGGCGCCGGGTTTGCTCGTCTCATCTTCTGGAGGCACTGTATGAAGAGGCTGACACTTGCACTCGGCCTGATCTTGCTCGCCGTCACGGCGGCTCCACTCTCGGCCGCGCATGGGCGGCACGGAGCCGGCTTCCACGGCGGGTTTCGTGGCGGGCACCGCGGACCCTCCGGCTTCATTCGATATCGACCTTCATTCTGGGGCTGGGGTTACTGGTATGACCCCTGGTACGGGCCTTATTACCCCGGTTATTACGG
>DASWDK010000021.1:0-27220 GCA_036395335.1 Thermoanaerobaculia bacterium | reverse complement strand
GGGCTCCGCGTCTCGCGGGGAGGGATGAGTTCTGCAACTACCCGATCGCGGTCTGTGATGAGCACCGACTCCCCATTCCCCACGAGGCGGACGTACTCCGAGAGCTTGTTCTTCAAGACCTTCAGGCCAACCGATCTCACGAGGCTAAAGTAGCTTCCGGAAGCCACTTTGTCAAACCTGCCTGCCAGCAACAACGATGACGACTACTCGTAGCGCAGCGCTTCGATGGGATCGAGGCGGGACGCCTTCACGGCAGGGTAGAGCCCGAAGAAGATTCCCACCGAGATCGAGACGAGCAGCCCCACGAGTACCGCCCAGAGGGGCGTCTCCGCCGGCAGCGCCTCGAACGCTTTCTTCACCGCGGCCGGGACCGCGATCCCGACGATCACTCCGATCGCGCCGCCCAGGACCGAAAGGGTGGTCGCCTCGGTCAGGAACTGCAGGACGATGTCTCGGCGGTAGGCGCCGACCGCCTTTCGCACGCCGATCTCCCGCGTCCTCTCCGTCACCGAGACCAGCATGATGTTCATCACGCCGACGCCGCCGATCAAGAGAGAGACGAATGCGATGAAGACCATCGCCAGAGTGATCCCACGCGTGATCCCCTGAAAGCTCTCGATCATCTTGTCCGGGGTCACGATGCCGAAGTCGTCCGGCTTGTCGAAAGCGACGTGGTGGCGCGCCCGGAGGATCGTCCTCCCTTTCTCGATGATCACCGGGACCTGGGCCGGCGTGTAGGGGACCGTGGCGATTCGGAGCGCATCGCCGTTGCTGCCGCCGACCTTGATCCACGGGAACCGGCGGTCGAACGTCGTGAGCGGAATGACGACGAAGTTGTCCTGCGACTCGCCGAACATCCGGCCCTTCTTCTCGAAGACCCCGACCACCGTATAACCGTCGTGCCCGAGCGTCACCCTTTTCCCGATCGGGTCTTCGCGGGGGAAGAGCTTGTCCCGGATCTCTTCGCCGATCACCATCACGTCGGCCGCGTGCTCGACCTCCGTCGACGCCAGGAAACGTCCCTGCGCCACGAACCGGCTCGTCGCAACGGGGTACTCCTCGACGACGCCGAAGACGCGCGGCGACCGCGCCTCGGCCTCCCGAAACTTCAGGTGGTAGTCGGTGTTGTCCCAGAGGTACCGCTGCGGCGAGACCGCCCGCATCTCGGGGATCTCGCGCAGCGCGGCGGCGTCCTCGAGAGTGAGGTCCTTCCTCCGCAGCTCTCCCTCCGGCCGCGGACCGCCCGGGCCGAAACGAGGCTCGTACTTCTGAAAGAGGACGAGCGACGCCCCGAAGCTCTGGAAGTTCCGGACCATGTTGTTGTTGAAGCCGGTCACGATCGAGACCATCGCGATCACCGTCGCGACGCCGACGACGATCCCGAGCACGGTGAGAGAGGCGCGGAGCTTGTGAGCCCGGACGGCAAGCAGCGCAAACCGCGTGTTTTCGCCGAATCCTCGCCGAAGGCGCCGGAAGATGCCCTTCATCTGGCCTTTCTCTCTTGGTTCTTGGATCGCGGGTTATTCGTACCGAAGTGCCTCGATGGGATCCAGGCGTGAGGCTTTGACGGCTGGATAGAGTCCGAAAAAGATCCCAACCGACATCGAGACGAGAAGGCCGACGAGAACCGCCCAGAGAGGCGTCTCCGCCGGCAATGCTGCGAAGGCGCGTTTGATCGCCGCCGGCACCGCGACCCCGACCAGCACACCGATCGCGCCGCCCAGAACGGACAACGTCGTCGCCTCGGTCAGGAACTGCAACACGATGTCGCGCCGAAACGCGCCGACTGCCTTTCTCACGCCGATCTCCCGCGTCCTCTCCGTCACCGAGACCAGCATGATGTTCATCACGCCGACGCCTCCGATCAGGAGCGAGATGAACGCGATGAAAACCATCGCCAGTGTCACGCCCCGTGTGATCCCCTGGAAGCTCTCGATCAGCTTGTCGGGGGTGAAGATCGCGAAGTCGTTCGGCTTGTCGAAAGGAACGTGCCGGCGAGCGCGCAGCAAGGTCGTTCCCTTGTCGGTGATGAGCGCCACCTGGTCC
Source organism: Thermoanaerobaculia bacterium (assembly GCA_036395335.1). Classification (GTDB taxonomy): domain Bacteria; phylum Acidobacteriota; class Thermoanaerobaculia; order UBA5066; family Gp7-AA6; genus Gp7-AA6. The sequence goes on along the minus strand of DASWDK010000021.1, from coordinate 25,174 downwards.
GGCGTGTAGGGAACCGTTGCGATGTGAATCGTGTCCCCTCCGCTGTTCTTGATCCGGGGAAACTTGCGGTCGAACGTCGTGAAGGGAATCAGGAAAAAGTTGTCGTTCGACCCGCCGAACATGGCTCCTTTCTTTTCGAGCACGCCGATGATGACGAACTCTTCGCCGTTGAAGTTCACGACCTTCTCCAGCGGCTCCTCGCGGGGAAAGAGGATGTGGCGGACGTCCTCGCCGATGACCGCGACGTTGGACTGGTGCCGGAAATCGCTCTCGGTGATGAACCGCCCGTACGAGACGAAGTGGTTGTTGGCGACAGCGTAATCGGCGGTCACGCCGGCGACGACGGGGGTCGTCGTCTCGTTGTCGCGGTATTTGACGCTGACGTCGCTGTTCCAGAGGTAGCGTTCGGCCGAGACGGCGCGCATCTCGGGAATGGATTCCTTCAGCGCGACGGCGTCCTCGTACGTCAAGTCCTTGCGACGGCGCTCGCCCTCCGAGCGCCCGTGTCCCGGACCGAATCGCGGCTCGAACTTCTGGAACTGGACGAGGGTCGCGCCGAAGCTCTGGAAATTCCGGACCATGTTGTTGTTGAAGCCGGTCACGATCGAGACCATGGCGATCACGGTCGCGACGCCCACGACGATCCCGAGAACGGTCAGGAAGGCGCGCAGCTTGTGAGCGCGCACCGCGAGCAGCGCGAACCGCGTGTTCTCACCGAACCCGCGGCGAAGGTGTCTGAAGATTCCCGACATGAGGCGGGCTCACTCGTATCTCAGAGCATCGACCGGCGCGAGCTTGCTGGCCTGCGAGGAAGGAATCCATCCCGCCAGCAGTCCCGTCACGGTCGCGACTCCGATCCCGATGATGACGAAGGAGAGCTTGACCTGCGCGGGGAAGACCTGCTTGACCGCCATGGCGATCAACGCGCCGAGCAGCACGCCGATGACTCCCCCAACCGCGGAGAGCAGCGCTGCTTCGAGCAGGAATTGCCGGCGGATGTCGCGCCGGCGCGCGCCGAGTGCCCGCCGGACGCCGATCTCCTTGGTTCGCTCGACGACCGAAACGAACATGATGTTCGCGATCACGATCGCGCCGACGACGAGCGAGATCCCGGAAATGAGGATCATCAGGAGGAACGCACCGGCGGAGATGTTCTTCCAGAGATCCTGGAGCATTTCCGCCGTCACGAGCCCGAACGGGTCGTCCTTGTCGAACTTCGTCTTGCGCAGCGAGCGCAGGATCGAGCGGACCTCGTCCGTCGCCCGCCCGACCATCGCGACGCCCCCCTTCGGCTTGATGAAGACGCCGATGTCCGCGCTCGGGGCAATGTGCTTCTTGAAGAGAGTCAGCGGCATGTAGACGACGTTGTCCTGGCTCTGTCCCATGACGTTGCCCTGCTTGGCGAGCGTGCCGACGACCTTGACCGGATATCCATCGACCTTCATCACGCGGCCGACCGGGTCCATATGGGGAAAGAGCTGGTCCTGCACGTCCCAACCGATGACGGCAACCGAAGCGGCATGGTCGTACTCGGCGGCCGTGAAGTACCGGCCGGTCGCGATGTCGAAGTTCATCGCCTGGCCCATGTTGGAGGTGTGACCCTGGATTTCGACGTCCGCGAGCTTGCGGTCGCCGTACTTGACGGGCCGTGTCCGGTCACCGCGCCCCCCCACCTCCTGGCAGAGGCGGCACTCGCGCCGGATGACTTCCATGTCGGTCTGCGTGATGTCCCGCCGCTTGCGCGCGATCAGCCACTCCTCGCGGCTCGTGATGATCCCGTACTTCGTGAAGATCACGATGTCCGGATTCAGGCCGATGACTTTGTCGTTGACGTACGAGTTCAGCCCGGAGATGACCGACACCACACCGACGACCGTGGCGACTCCGATGATCACGCCCAGGAGCGTCAGGAAAGCACGCATCTTGTGGCGCGTGAGCGCCGAGGCCGAGACACGGAAGAGCTCGGCAGACGTCATGCGGCCGTCGGAGTTCGGCTTCCCTTCTTCCCCCCCTCCTTCTCGACGATCACTTTGTCTCCCTCCTTGACCTGTCGCAGCACCTTGAAAGGGCCGGTCACGATCTCCTCGCCGACTTTCGGGCCGCTCTTCACTTCGATCATGAGCTCGCCGGCGAGGCCGGTCTCGACCTTCTCGAAGGCGAGCTTGCCGTTCTTGACGAGGTAGACCCCCTCTTCGGTCTGGGGCCGCCCCGCCGCGGAGACGACGGGTTTCCCGTCCTTCTTCGGAACGTCCCGGACCACGAGCGCCTGAATCGGAATGGCGGTCGCGCCCTCCTTGCGTCCCGTCAAGACGTCCGCGGTGACCGAGAAGCCCGGTCGGATCGTGTCGGGCGGATTGACCACGCGGATCTTCACCTTGAAGTTGATGGCTTCCGACCCCTGCGTGAGCGAGAGCAGGTCCGGGTCGTTCTTCGCGATCGGTGAGGACCCGACCTCGGTGACGATCCCTTCGAAGGTCCGGTTCGGGTACGCGTCGATGTTCAGGTTGGCTTTCTGGCCGACTTTGACCTCCGGCACGGAAGTTTCGTCGACCATCATGACCGCCTCGACTTCGGACATGTCGGAGACCGTGAGCAGTTGGGTTCCCGGGTTGTTCATCGTGCCGATGATCGTCACCTCGCCTTCCTTCACCGGAAGGTAGGTGATGACCCCAGCAATCGGCGCGCTGACGGTCGTCTTCGAGAGAGAGTCGCGGCTCGCCGCGAGGTTCGCGCCCGACTCCTGCAATCTCTGCTGCGTGGCCGAAAGGTTCGCCTGCGCCGTGTCGTACGCGGACTTCGCCTTCTGGTATTCCGCCTCCGACAGGATCTTCGCTTCCCAGTTGCGCCGAGCGCGCTCGTAATCGAAGCGCGCCTGTTCCGTGGTGGCCCGCGCCGCTTGAAGATCCGACCGCATCGCCTCGAGGGCCGATGCACGCCCGGCTGTCTGCGCGGCGAGCTGAGCCCGGTCGATCTGGAGAAGGAGTTGACCTTTCTGGACCCGGTCACCTTCCTTCACCGCCAGGTTCACGATCTGCCCCATGACGAGTGCGGAGAGGTCGACTTTTCTGCGGGCCTGGATCTTTCCGTTCGCCGTGACCTTGGCGACGAGATCGATCTTTTCGACTTTGGCAGTGGTCACCCGAGCGACGTCCTTGTCCCTGCGGAGGATGAATCCCATGGCGACGAAGGTGAGCACGATGGCTCCCAGGACGCCCAGGATGATCTTTGTCTTTTTCGACATCGACTTCCCTCCGGTGACGGCGCTCGAATCGCCTATTTTCTTACGTGGAGCGGGGGTGAAAGTTCGCCATCTTGCTCGCCTTCGCGCCCGATCTCGAGCGGACGGCGAAAAACATCGAGGATGGTGCGCCCAGGAGGACTTGAACCCCCAACCTCCTGATCCGTAGTCAGACGCTCTATCCAGTTGAGCTATGGGCGCAGGAGCCGGGTACCCTACCGAAAACACTCTCTGTTTTCAAGCAATTCCGGCTCCTCGGCGGCGGTTCCGAACGGGCCGCGTGCGATACCCTCCGACGGTGCCGTTCACCCCCGACGACGAGAAGTTCTTGCGCGAGGCGCTCGCCTTCGCCCGGATCGCCTTCTCCGAGCGCGAGGTGCCCGTCGGTGCCGTCGTCGTGCGCGACGGCCACATGATCGGACGCGGGCGCAACCGGCGCGAGGCTCTCGCCGACCCCACCCATCATGCCGAGATCGAGGCGATCCGCGAAGCCGCCCAGGCGGCCGGCACCTGGCGCCTCGACGGGGCGACTCTTTACGCAACCGTCGAGCCCTGCCCGATGTGCGCCGGCGCCGCCGTCAACGCCCGCCTCGCGCGCATCGTGTTCGGATGCGCGGACCCGAAAGCTGGCTACTGCGGAACGCTCGCAAACGTCCCGCAGGATCCGCGCCTGAATCACCGCTGTCGAGTCGAAGGAGGTCTCCTCGCCGAGGAATGCGGCGAGCTGATGAGGCTGTTCTTCCAGGTCCGGCGATAGCGCCGGAACCCCGAATTCGCTAGATTTCCCGTTTCCCGGAGAGGTGCTGGAGTGGTTGATCAGGCCGGTCTCGAAAACCGGTAAGCCCTAACGGGTTTCGAGGGTTCGAATCCCTCCCTCTCCGCCACAGAAGTCCCAAAACCTGGGACACAACGGTCCGTAAAGCAGAGGACCATCGTCATGGCCGCCGCAATCGAGCTCGAGAACGTTTCGAAGGTTTTCGGCAAGTTCCCCGCCGTGGACTCGCTGTCTTTCCAGGTTCCTCGGGGTGTCATCTTCGGCCTTCTCGGCCCCAACGGCGCGGGAAAGACCACCACGATCCGGATGATCATGAACATCACGGCGGCCGACTCGGGGGAGATCCGCGTTCTCGGCAACCCGATGACGCGGGAGACGCAGAACCGGATCGGATATCTCCCCGAGGAGCGCGGGCTCTACCGGAAAATGAAGGTCCTCGACCACCTCCTCTTTCTCGCGGCGATCAAAGACGTCTCGCGCGAAGACGCTCGCAGGCGCATCGCGGAATGGGTCGAGAAGCTCGAGCTCAAAGCCTGGCTGAAGAAGAAGGTGGACGAGCTCTCGAAGGGCATGCAGCAGAAGGTCCAGTTCATCGCGACGGTCATTCACGACCCGGAAATCCTGATCTTGGACGAGCCGTTTTCGGGCCTCGATCCGATCAACACCGCGATCATCAAGGAGTACCTGAGCGACTTCCGAAGGAGGGGGAAGACGATCGTCTTCTCGACCCACGTCCTCGAGCAGGCGGAAAAGCTCTGCGACGAGATCTGCCTGCTCGCCCGGTCGAAGAAGATTCTGGAAGGAAACCTGCGCGAGCTGAAGCGCCGATTTTCGCGCAATCTTCTCCACCTGTCCGTGGAAGCGCCGCCCACTGAGATCGCAGCTTTGCCCGGAGTCGCCTCCTGCCAGTCGGTGAACGGCGGCTACGTCATTGCGCTCCTTCCGGGGACCGATCAGCGCGAGTTCCTCCGCCGAGCGATCGATCGCCACCCGCTCCAGGGCTTCTCGACGAAGGACCCGGAGCTCGAAGAGATCTACCTGGACGCGGTTCGAGAGGCCGGCATCGAAGAAACCCGGACCATCGAGTGAGGAAGAGATGAGCTGGACCAAGATCTTTGCCGTCATCCGGCGCGAGTATCTCGAGCGCGTCCGCACGAAGGCGTTCTGGATCGCGTCGATCATCGTACCGGCTTTTTTCTTCATCTACATGGCGATTCAGATCGCGGCAATCAAGAAGACGAGCGGAGAAAGGAGAATTGCAGTCGTTGACACGACTGGTCGCCTGGCACCCGCACTCGCGACCGAGCTCAGGTCACGAGAAGAGGCGCAACGAAGAGAGAAGCCCGGAACGCGTGGGATCCACTGGATTGTCGAGGCGCGTCCGATAACCGGCGATCTCGCACAGACGAAGGAAGCCCTTCGCAAGGAAGTGCTGAACGAGAAAATCTATGGCTACCTCGTTCTCGACCCTTCACTCCTCGCGAAGGACCGAGCCGAGTACTACTCGATCTCCGTGTCTGAGTTCGTGGCCCTCAAGCAGATGGAAGAGGCGATCAATCTAACCCTTCTTCGGCGAAAGATTGAGGATCGTGGTCTTCCTCCATCGGTCGGCAGGGAACTCGAAAAGCGTGTCGACTTGCGGACCTGGAAAGTCACGAACAAGGGGGTAACCGAGGAAAAGGGCGCCGGCATCATCGCGGCACTCGTCTTCATGGTCATCATGTACTCGACTTTCATCATGTACGGGTTCCAAAACTTGCGCGGTGTGATCGAGGAGAAGACCAACCGAATTGTGGAGGTCGTAATTGCGTCGGTCCGGCCGATCGAACTGATGCTCGGAAAAATCATCGGAATCGGTCTGGTCGGATTGACGCAATATCTCTTTTGGTCGCTGATTGCGATGAACCTGTCGATTCTCGGTATCGCCGCCTTGATGGCCGCGGGCGAATCGGGCGCGCCGCTGATTCCTATCTCGATGATCGGCTACTTCATCCTCTTTTTCCTGCTCGGTTACTTCTTGTACGCGAGCATCTACACGGCCCTCGGCGCGCCCTTCAACACGGACCAGGAGGCGCAGCAGCTCTCGATGATTCCGACGATGCTCATCGTCGGCGGGATGGCGGTCTATCCGGCTGTCATGAACAACCCGAACGGCCCGATCGCGGTAGGAGCGTCGCTCTTCCCCTTCACGGCGCCTCTGATCATGTACTTGCGAACCGCAGTCGCCGAGCCGCCTGCGTGGCAGATCGCTCTTTCGATCGTGATCCTGATCCTGTCGACGATCGGTATGGCGTGGCTGGCCGGGAGGATCTACCGCGTCGGCATCCTCATGTACGGAAAGAAGCCGACGATCCCCGAGATCCTGCGCTGGGTGCGATATCGGCCGGGAAAGGTCCTTCAGCCAGCGTCACCGCCGGCAAGCTAGTCTTCTTTAGAGCATCTCCGTCCGTGCTTGCTTCGCGCGGGCCGCGCCGATCGCCGTCTTGACGTCCTTCTCTTCCTCGGGCGGAGGCATCACGGCGGGCATCCCGAGGAACTCGATCCAGAGCTCCCTCGCCCACCCGGCCGTGTGGTACAGGTGCTCGTCCTCTTCGTCCTCGACTTTCTCCTGAGCTCTTTCGAGCGTCTTCTTCTCGTCGCCCTTGGTCTTGTTCGCGACCTGACCGAGCAGCTCCCAGTTCAGATGGTCTTTCGTCTCGGCCAGAACGACGCACTCCGCGGCGACGAGCTGCGCGGCCTCCGGCGGCGCGGACGAAAGGGCGATGTCCATCGCCTTCACGAGCGATTCGCCGATGTGGCGGACCACCCGGCGCCCCGGCGTTTCGGACCGGGGATCGAGGCCCATGGTCTCGAAGATCTCCGTCACGATCTGCACGTGGTTCTCGGTCTGCTGCAGATACTTCTGCCACTCTCTCTTCAAGTCGTCGTTCGTCGCGCAGCGAATCGCCGTGCGATAGACCTCGACGCCGCCCATCTCCGTTTCCAGCATCTGATAGAGAAGCTCGTTCAATTGATCCTTTTTCATGGTCCCTCCCAACGGGAGGGCAGGATGCAAGGCACGGGCCGCCACAATGGTCGAGGTTTGCGCGCTGCGGAGCCGGTGTGCTACTTTTCCGCGCTCGTTCGGCCCATTCGTCTAACGGTTAGGACGCGGCCCTCTCAAGGCCGAAATACGGGTTCGATTCCCGTATGGGCTACCAGCTTTCGGCTGCGGCGGTCGCTGCGCGACCGGCAGCCGAGAGAGTTCAAACCAGAGCTCGGGTCCACCAGCGTCCTCCCGACGCAGCTCTCTAAGGCAACATCTTGCAAGCTCGGCGTGAGAACACGCCGAGGCATGGGAGTTGCAATTCTTTCCTCGCGGACGGAGGAAATCATGGTCAACCGGGACGACGAGTTGCCTCGCGAGGGGGAACGCCCGCAGTTCGATGCATACGACGGCACGGGCGACGAGCACGGCGAGCCGCGGGAGTTTCGTTATGGGAGCGGCTTCGACAAACCGGAGCGCGGACGCTGGGCTGGTCAGGAGCGAGAGGAGATCTTCACCCGGCCTTATGACGACTGGTCGAGTCCGGGCTACGTCTTCTACGCCGGAAAGGGCTATCACCGGGAGTTCGTCGATCCCTACGCGGGATCCGCCGAGCCCGAAGCAGGCGCCGGAGGGCGGGGCTGGCAGATCGCGCGGGAGTCGGTCCGCGGGCCTTTCACCGGCCGCGGCCCGAAAGGCTACGTCCGCCGGGACGAGCGGATCTGGGAAGAAGTCAACGAGCGGCTCGAAGAGGACGGAGAGATCGACGCCACCGACGTTTCGGTGCAGGTCTCCAGCGGAGAGGTGACCCTCGAAGGCACCGTCGACGACCGGCGCGCCAAGCGGCTCGCCGAGGATCTGGCCGACTCGGTCCGCGGCGTGCGCGACGTGCACAACCGTCTGCGAGTGAAGGCTCGGGAAACGGTCATGGACGTCGACGTCCAGGGCGACTCGAGCCGTTCGGGAACCGGTTTTCTGACCGAGAACGTCGAAGGAAGCCCCCAAACGCGCCCCCGCTAGACGGCGCGGCTCGCCCGGAACCGGGGCTTTCGCTACTGTACGTGGCGATGCCTGCCCTTCCTTCGACGAACGAAGCGCCCCTCGAGATTCCGCGAACGTCGCGCGTCCGACGGAACAAGGTGTGGAATCTCGTTCTGGCGGTCTTCTTCTTCATCCTCGGCTTCATCGGGATCCTGATCCCGGTCATGCCTCAGGTCATCTTTTTCGTGATGGGACTCCTGTTCCTGTCGCTGGTGTCGCCGACGGTGCGGCGCGCCGTTCGCCGTTTTCTTCACAGCCACCCGAGGCTCGCGCACGCTTACAAGCGATGGAGAGACAAGGGACGTCAGAAGAGGCGCGAGATGATCCGGCGGCGCAAGGCGCTCGCTGAGCACCTGCACATGCGAGGGTAGCGGGGTCAGGTCTCCACTTGCCACTTTGCCGAGCAAAGTGGCAAGAGCACGGTGGCGGACTCAGCCCAGGGGCGATTCGTGAATACCGGACCCTGCTAGTCCATCTGCCGGCGGAGAATTGTCGGGATGTCGAAGTCGTCGCGCGAAGACGCGTTCGGACCGAATCCCCCCGTGTCGTCTCCCCGCAGAAACGGGGTCCGGCCGACCCGGGGTGACGACAGCGCGCGCGGGTCCTCTTCCTCTTTCTCCTCCATGACCGCATCGCCGCGATCGAAGCCGGTCGCGATCACGGTGACCTTCACCGCCCCCGCCAACCGGTCGTCGTTGACGTAACCGAACAGGATCACGGCCTCCGGGTCGGCGGCCTGGCGGATGATCTCGGCCGCCTCGTTCACCTCGAAGAGCGTCAGGTCGGCGCTCCCCGTGATGTTGATGAGAACCCCGCGTGCCCCTTCGATCGAGGCGTCCTCGAGCAGCGGCGAGGAGATCGCCGCCTGCGCCGCGTGCACCGCCCGGTTCTCCCCTTCCGCGACGGCCGTGCCCATCATCGCGCGTCCCATGTCCGACATGATCTTCTTGACATCGGCGAAGTCGCGGTTGATCTCCCCCGGACAGTTGATCAGGTCCGCGATACCCTGGATCGCCTGCCGCAACACGTCGTCCGCGATCTTGAAGGACTCGTGGAACGGCGTGTTCCTTTCCACGAACGAGAGAAGCCGCTGGTTCGGGATCGTGATCAGGGTGTCAACGTGCTCGCGCAGCTCGCGGGCGGCCCTCTCCGCCTGGCGCATGCGCTTCTTGCCCTCGAAGTCGAAGGGCTTCGTCACGACGGCGACCGTCAGGGCGCCCGACTCCGCGGCCAGCTTCGCGAGAACGGGGCCCGCGCCGGAACCGGTCCCGCCACCCAGGCCGGCCGCGAGGAAGACCATGTCGGCGCCCTGGACGATCTGCGACAGCTTCTCCTGATCCTCGAGCGCGGCGTTCCTTCCCACGTCCGGGTCCGCGCCTGCCCCGAGGCCCTTGGTCAGTCGGCCGCCGATCTGGAGCTTGGTCGCCGCCGATGTCTTGCGAAGCGCCTGGAGATCAGTGTTGCAGGCGATGTATTCGACTCCGCGAACGCCCGCCGCGATCATCCGGTTGATGGCGTTGCAGCCGCCGCCGCCGACGCCGATGACCTTGATGTTCGCGGGAGACGCGTCTCCTCTCTCCAATTCGATCGCCATGGGCGACTTCCCTCCATCGTCGACGAGCTCGATCATCGGTTTCTCCCTTCCCCCCCGCCTCGCATTCGTGCTCTGCCCGCGCGTGCGGGCGCCGCCCGCTCTCAGAAAAGCTCCCGGAAGAACCGGGAGAACGACGTTGCGGCGCGGGAGATCCCGCGGGTGCGGCGCCGCGGCCTCTTGTGGCGATGTCCGTAGAGAAGGAGACCGGTCGCCGTGGCCCACTCCGGCCGCGAAACAACGTCGACCAGGCCCCCCACTCCGGTCGGAACTCCACGCCGCACCGGACCCTCGAAGATCCCCTCTGCGATCTCGACCAGCCCCTCGAGCTCGGATCCCCCGCCGGTCAGGACGACGCCCGATCGCATCTCCCGGTCGACGCCCAACCTCTGCAGGTCCTCGTGGATCAGGGCGAGCAACTCTTCCGCTCTCGGCTGGAGGATGTCGGCCAGGGTCGAACGCGGGCAGAGCTTCGGCTCTCGGCCGCCGACCATCGCCACCTCGACCATTTCGTCGTCGCCGACGGCGGATCGCAGTGCGGATCCGAACTTTCTCTTGATGCGCTCTGCATCGCCGATCGGAGCCCGGAGAACCACCGCGAGGTCATTGGTGAAGTGGTCGCCGCCCACCGGGATGACGGCCGTGTGGGCGATCGAGCCCTTCTGATAGACCGCCACCTCGGTCGTGCCGCCCCCGATGTCGATCAGGACGATCCCGAGCTCCTTCTCGTCATCCGTCAGGACGGCCTCGGCCGCCGCGAACTGCTCCAGGATGAGCTCGACGACCTCGATTCCCGCCTTGTTCATGCACGTCACGATGTTCTGCGTGACGGCGACCGGCGCGGTCACGACGTGGACGTCCGCCTCGAGCCGGGCGCCGACCATTCCGGTCGGATCGTCGACGCCGTCCTGGCCATCGACGGCGAACTCACGCGGAACGACGTGAACGACCTCGTGGTCCTGCGGGATCTGAACGCCCCGGGCGGCGTCGATGACCCGGGTGACGTCCTCGCGGGAGATCTCCCGGTCCTTGCCGGCGACCGCCACGACGCCGCGGCTGTTGAAGGAACGGACGTTCGACCCGGAAATGCCCACCCAGGCGCGCGCGATCTGGACGCCGGCCATGATCTCCGCTTCCTCGGCGGCACGCTTGATCGCCTCGATGGTGGCGTCGACGTTGATGATGTTGCCCTTGCGGGTGCCCCGGTTGGGAGAGGCGCCCTTGCCGATCACGTCGAGCGCGCCGTGGGCGTTCTGCTCGCCGATCAGGACGCAGATCTTCGAGCTCCCGATGTCGCAGGCGGTGAGGAAGTTCTCCGGTTTCGCCATCTAAAAGCTCCGGGCCCTCATAGGGAGTTCCCGGCGCCATAGGCACCGACAAGCACAATTCGATCCGCGAAGCGGAGATCGATGGCCCGCGCCTCCCACCCACGAGACTCGATGAAACCCCGCGCTTCCAGGAGCGCGTGGATCTTCGCGGTGGCGTCCCGTCGAAGAACCCGAACCGGTTTTCGAAAGATCGAATCCATGATACCGAAACCTCCGTCGGGCAGCGCGGAAATTTCGGAGAGCGCGGAAAAATAATCGAACGGCGACGAGCGAAGGTCTTCGAGAAGTCCGACCGCTTCGGGCATCGCGCGCCGATCACCCGACACGAGGACGTACTCGGTCGAGTCGCTCCGCGGATCATAGAGAGCGATCGGTCGACCTTCCGCCGACAGCCACCAGAGCCGGGGACCTTCGCGAAAGAGCGCGACCGCCCGGCGCTCGGTGACCCGGATCGCGAGACCGTCCGGCAGCCGCTTCGAGAGAGTGACCCGCTCGACCCACGGATGGACTCCGATCGCGCGCGCGATTCCGGAGAGGTCGAGCGCGACGAGGTTCGCTCCCCGCCAGGGCTCGACGGCTCGAAGGATCTCCTCGGTGCGCGCGCGGCGGTTGCCTGCGACCTGGATGCGCTGAAGGGAGAAGAGCGAGCCGCCGAAGAAGCGGGCGAGACCGGCGACTGCAGCGACCAGGACGAGAACGGAGAGGGCGATCCGGACGGTTCGCGCCGGTTTCCGTCGGCGCGGAGCGACCATCCCCCGGCGGAGGAACGTGTTGTTCCGACCGCCAACGGCGACGAAGCGCGGGCCGCCGTTACTTGCCGGCATCGGCCGCCTTCCGGCCTGTCTCCCCGGCCAGGTACCCTTCGCCGAATCGGACGACGTCGCCCGCCCCCATGGTCAGGAGCAGGTCACCCGCCTGGAGCAGGCGTTCGAGCCGTTCGTTAACCCTTTTCTTGTCCGACACATAGACGAGGGCTCGGTGACCGGCTTCTCTCGCCGCCTGGACGACGAGCTGGCCGGTCACGCCGGGAAGTGGCTTCTCCCGTGACGGATAGACGTCGGTGACGATGGCGACGTCCGCGCCGAGAAGGGCCCTCCCGAACTCCGCCGCGAAGTCGCGCGTGCGCGAATAGAGATGTGGCTGGAAAAGAGCGACGAGCCGGCGCTCCGGGTAGACCTGCCGGGCGGCGGCGAGAGTGGCGGAGATCTCGGTCGGATGGTGGGCATAGTCGTCCACGACGAGCACACCGCCGCGTTCACCCTTCTTTTCGAAACGGCGGACGACTCCGGTGAATCCAGCAAGAGCGCGGGCGATCGTGTCGAACGGGATCAAGAGCTCTCTGCCCACCGCGATCGCCGCGAGCGCGTTAGCGACGTTGTGCCGGCCGGGCAGCGGGAGCCGGATCTCGCCCAAAAGCCCCTGCTCCGAATCCCAAACGTCGAAGCGGGTGCCCGACGCCTCCAGCCGGACGTCGCGCGCGCGCAGGTGCGCTTGAGGCGACTCACCGTAGGTGACGATCCGCTTCTCGACCCGCGGAAGGACCGCCCCGACTCCCGGGTCGTCGAGACACGCGATGACCGCGCCGTAGAACGGAACCTGGTTCGCGAAGAGGACGAACGTGTCGATGATCTCGTTCAAGTCCCGGTAGCAGTCGAGGTGGTCCGCCTCGACGTTCGTGATCACGGCGACATCGGGGGTCAACTCGAGAAAGGAGCGGTCGTACTCGTCGGCCTCGGCGACGAGAAAATCCCCCCGGCCGAGACGCGCGTTCGTCCCGAGGATGCGGACCCGCCCGCCGACGACGATCGTCGGATCGAAGCCGGCCTCGGTCAGGACCATTCCGGTGAGCGAGGTCGTCGTCGTCTTCCCGTGAGTCCCCGCGACCGCGATCCCCTGCTTCAAGCGCATGATCTGCCCGAGCATCTGGGCTCGCCGGATCACGGGGATTCCTCGCTCGCGGGCCGCGGAGACCTCCGGGTTCGATTCGTCCACCGCGGAGGAAACGACGACCAGGTCCACCTCGGCTAAGTGGGCGGGATCGTGGCCGAAACGGATCTTCGCACCGAGCGCCGCGAGCCTGTCGGTATTCTCGCCCCTCTCCCGATCGCAGCCGGAGATCTCGAGAGGCGTCGAGAGAAGGAGAATCTCCGCGAGACCGCTCATCCCCACGCCTCCGGCGCCCACGAAGTGGATGCGCCGGAGCTTGAGGAACCTCATCGTCTCCTCCGGATCATCGCGTTCCCTCCGCTTCAAAGAGAAGATCCGCCAGAAGCTTGGCGGCGTCGGGCCGCGCAAACGAGCGGGCGCTCTCCCCCATTTCCACGAGACGCCGCCGGTCCCCGAGAAGCTCCTTGACCACCGCCGCGAGCGTCTCACCGGAGAGTGCGGCTTCCTCGATCGCGACGGACGCTCCGGCCTTCGCGAAGACGTGCGCGTTCTCGGTCTGATGCCCGTGCGTCGCCGAACCGAACGGAACCAGGATCGACGGGCGTCCGGCTGCGGCGAGCTCCGCGAGCGTCTGCGATCCGGCGCGGGAGAGCACGAGGTCCGCCCAGGCGAGCTCCTCGTGGATCCGCGTCAGAAACGGGACGAGCTTCCACCCGGCAGGCAGCTCGCCGCCGTAACGGGCTCGCGTATCTTCGAACAGTCTCTCTCCCGCCTGGTGGATCGATTCGAGGCGGTCCCCCGCGAGAAAGGAAACCGCTTCGACCATCGCTTTGTTCAGGACCCGCGACCCCTGACTGCCCCCGAAGACGAGGAGCCGCCGCGTGGAGGCGGACGGGTCGAGGCCGGGAACGGAGAAGAATTCCGGGCGAACGGGCGTTCCGGTCACGACGCCCGGCCGGGCCAGATGAGAGTTGGCGGAGGCGATCCCGACCGCAGTGCGGGTCGCGAACCGGTTGAGCAGGCGATTCGCGACACCGGGAAAGGCGTTCGACTCGTGAATGAGCGTGGGCACGCCGAGCGAGCGTGCTGCCGCCATGACGGGCACGGTCACGTAGCCTCCGACGCCGGCGACGGCGCGCGCGGGAAGTTTCGCGAGAAGCCCTCGGGCCTGCAGGAATCCGACCGGCAGCTCGGCTAAGGCGAGGAGCCTCGAAGCGACGCTCTTGCCTGCGAACCCGGAGGCGCGAACGAGATCGAGCGGGAATCCGGCTTGCGGGACGAGCTTTGCTTCCAGGCCGTGACGGCTTCCCACGAAGAGAATTTCCGCTTCGGGGCGGCGGGCCCGAATCTCGCGCGCGAGGGCAACCGCCGGAAAGATGTGTCCGCCCGTTCCGCCCGCCGCGATCACGTACGCACCTTCGGTCGTCTCACGTCTCACGAGTTCCCACTTCGTGCTGCGACACGTTCAAGATCAATCCCGCAGCGAGCCAGGAGGCAACGAGAGAAGAACCGCCGTACGAGACGAACGGCAACGGAATCCCCTTGGTCGGCATGATGGCGAGAACGACGCTGACGTTCACCGCCGCCTGCACGACGAGCATCGCGGTTGCGCCCGCGGCGAGAAGGCCGCCGAAAGCGTCGGGCGCCCGCCGCGCCGCGCGAAAACCGCGCCAGGCGATCACGGCGAAGCAGGAGATCACCCCGACCCCCCCGATGAAGCCGAGCTCCTCGCCCACGATCGCGAAGATGAAGTCGGTGTGGGGGTAAGGGAGGAAAAAGAGCTTCTGCCGGCTCGCGCCGAGTCCGTTTCCGAAAAGACCGCCCGCTCCCACCGCGATCAGAGACTGGAGAGCCTGGAAACCCGCACCGAGCGGATCGGCTTCCGGCCGGAGGAAGGAGAGGACGCGCGCCCTCCGATAGCTCGCCGCGAACGCGGCCGCGATCGCGAGCGGCAGCGCGGCGCCGCCGAGCATCAGGAAGAGCTTCGCGCGGACTCCCGCGATCCAGAGGAGAACTCCGCCGAGCATCACGTAGCAGGCGGCGGTGCCGAGATCGGGCTCCAGCAGGACGACTCCGGAGGCGGCAAGCGTGAAAAAGAGCGTCGGCTTGATCGCCTTTTCCGGATTACCCAGCGCGAGCGTCTTGCGGGCGATCTGCGAGGCGAGAAGGAGAACGAGCGCGACCTTCAAGAACTCTGACGGCTGGAACATGACCGGCCCGACGGGGATCCAGCGACGCGCCGCGTTGATCGGCGGCTGCAGGAGGGCGATGACGCAGAGCGTGAACGCTCCGCCGTAAGCCAGGTATACGACCCAGGGGCGGGCGAAAACGCGGTAGTCCACGCGGGAGACGAGGAGTGCGCCGATGCCTCCCACGACGAGCGCCGCGATCTGTTTGACGAGATAGCGGTAGGGGCTGCCCGACGTCTCCGCGGACGAGACCGCGGACGCGCTGTAGATCATCACGCAGCCGAACAGCGACAGCGCGACGAGCGGTACGAAGAGGACTTTGTCGGTCGCGAGCTTACGAGCCATGACGGATTACCGGTCCGGTGTCTGGTCCCCGAGGGGGCAGATCCCTCTCCGCAGCTTGCTTCGCCAAGGCCGTGAAGTGCGCTCCCCGCTCTTCGAAGTTCGCGTACTGATCGAACGACGCGCACGCCGGCGACAACAGCACGGTGTCGCCGGGCCGTGCGAGCTCCGCCGCGAGCGCGACCGCGTTGTCCATCGTCGCGCAGCTCTCGATGGGCGCCGACCCGGAGATCGCCTCCCCGATCTTCGGAGCCGCCTCTCCGATCGTAAGGACGATGCGGGCGATTCGAGCAATCGGCGCCGCCAGACGACTGAAGTCCCCATGCTTGTCCCGCCCGCCGAGGATCAGGAGCACGCTCTTCTCCCGTCGGCCCTCGAGCGACTTCAGGGTGGCATCCACGTTCGTCCCCTTGGAGTCGTTCACCCACTGAACGCCGCCGGCTTCCGCGACGAGCTCTGTGCGGTGCGGAAGGCCGCGGAATTCGATCAGCCCCTTTTCGATCGCGGTGGGCGGCGCCTCGAGACAGTCGGCGGCGGCGAGCGCCGCGAGCGCGTTCTCGAGGTTGTGCGCCCCGGGGAGCGCCAGGCGGTCCGCGGCCAGGACCTCGCGGCGGCGACCTCGGGCCTCCGAGTAGAGCCATCCCTTTTCGCACCAGGTCCCTCCGGATGCCGGCGCCCGCCGCGAAAACGGCACGCGCCGGGCCCGCGATTTCGCGCGAGCCGCGATCGGGTCATCTCCGCTGACGACCGCGAAGTCTTCCTCGCGCTGGTTCGCGAAGATCCGTTCCTTCACCGCCGCGTATTCCTCCATGCTCGCGTAGCGGTCGAGATGGTCGGGGGTCACGTTCGTCAGGACTGCCACGTCCGGTCGGAAGCGCTCGACGGTCTCGAGCTGGAACGACGAGACCTCGCACACGAAGTCGCGGGGTCCCCGGTCACGCAGAAATCCCGAGAGCGGCGCTCCGATGTTCCCCGCCAGCGCGACCGGCCTCGAGGCCAGGCGCAGGATCTCGGCGATCCACGCGGTCGTCGTCGACTTCCCGTTCGTCCCGGTCACGGCTACCCAGCGGTGGTGCTCCGTCGACTCCTCCTCCGCGATCCGCCACGCGATCTCGAGCTCCGAGAGCACGGGCAAGCCGCGCCGGCGCCCGGCGACGACCAGCGGATGGGTCGGCGGCACGCCCGGAGAGAGCGCGAGCCAGCCGGCGCCGTCCAGCGCCTCTTCCGACGAGCGGGCGAAGAGGAATCGCACACCGCGCGCCTCGAGCTCGGCCGTCCCCTCGAAGGCGCTCCGCGGTCGGTCGTCGACGACGGTCACGGCGATGCCCCGCTCGAGGAGCGCCTGCGCGAGCGCCCGACCGCTCCGGGCGAAACCAAGCACCGCCACTTTCGTCGGCAGAAGCGCGGAGGTCGTGGCCGCCGCGCTCATCGCAGCTTCAAGGTCGAGAGCCCCAAGACCGCGAACAGGATCGAGAGGATCCAGAAGCGGACGATGACGCGGGACTCGGGCCAGCCGGCGAGCTCGAAGTGGTGATGAAGCGGCGCCATCCGGAAAACGCGCCTCCCCGTCGCCTGAAACGAAGCGACCTGTACGATGACCGACAGAGCTTCGAGCACGAAGACCCCGCCGACGATCGCGAGCAGCATCTCCTGCTTGATCATGACGGCGACCGCGGCGAGAGCGCCGCCAAGCGGCAGAGCACCGACGTCCCCCATGAACACGTCCGCCGGATGGGAGTTGTACCAGAGGAATCCGAGGGAGGCGCCGACCAGCGCGCCGCAGAAGATCGACAGCTCTCCCGCCTGTGGCACGTATGCGATCTGGAGGTATCTCGCCGCGACCGCGTTCCCGCTGACGTAGGCGAGAAGAGCGTACGTCCCCGCCGCGACGCCGAACACGCCGATCGCGAGGCCGTCCAAGCCGTCCGTCAGGTTGACCGCATTCGACGAACCGACCAGAACGGCCGCGACGAACGGGATGTAGAACGCGCCGAGGTCGATGACCAGCCTCTTGAAGAACGGGAACGTCACGAGTGTCGAAAAGGTCCCGGCCGCCGCCCAGTGCTCGATCGCCCAGGCCGCGCCGAACGCGACCAGGAATTGCGGGATCAGCTTTCCCGGACCGGTCAGTCCGAGACTGCGTCGACGGGTGAACTTGACGAAGTCGTCCGCGAATCCGACCACGCCGATTCCGGCCAGCGTGCCGAGAGCGATCCACACGAGGGGGTTCTTCAGATCCATCCACAGGAGCGTCGCGGCGAGGATCGCCAGCAAGATCAGAATCCCTCCCATGGTCGGAGTCCCCGCCTTGGAGAGGTGAGACCGCGGGCCGTCCTCGCGGACCGATTGCCCGATCTGGCGCCGCTTCAGCAGGCGGATCGTTGGCCCGCCGAGCGCGAGCGCGAGGAGAAGCGCCGTCACCGCCGCCATCGCGGTCCGAAAGGTGATGTATCGGAAGACGTTGAACGCCGGAAAGATCTTCGCAAGCGGATAGAGCCAGCGGTACAGCATCAGGCGGCTCCGGCGAGCATCTCGACCGTCCGGTCCAGCCCCACCGCCCGCGATCCTTTGAACAGGACGACGTCGCCTTCCGCCAGGATTCCTTCGAGCAGGCGCGCCGCCTCTTCGGGAGAGTCCACGTACGAGATCGCCTGTTTCGGGAAACCGCAGTCGACCGCTTCCTCGCCGTAGTAGCGCGCGAGCTCGCCGACGCAGACGAGCCGGTCCGTGCGGCTGGAGGCGTACTTGCCGACCTCGCGGTGCCAGACGTCCTCGTCCGATCCGAGCTCTCGCATGTCTCCGAGGACCGCGATCCGTCGCGTCGCCGCGAAGCCCGAGAGCGTGTCGAGCGCCGCCCGCAGCGAGGCGGGATTCGCGTTGTACGAGTCGTCGTAGAGAATCGCTCCCGAACGATGCCGCCGGAATTCTCCGCGGTGCGGAGACGGGCCGAGAGCGGGCGCCGCCGCGGCGCAGTCCTCGATCGACGCGCCGGCGGCGATCGCAACGGCGGATGCCGCGAGGAAGTTGACCGCCTGGTGCGTGCCGGGGAGCGGCAGCGCGATCGCGACTTCGCCGGAGGAAGTCCTCAGGCGAAACCGGGTCTCGGTCTCCTTCCGCTCGAATCGGTCCGCGGTCACGTCCGCCTTTCCGAAGCGTGCGAAACGCAGCACCCGACCGGGCCAGCGCCCCGCAATCGCCGAGACGCGGGAGTCGTCCGCGTTCGCCACGAAGGTGCCGGCGGGGCGGAGGCCATCGAGGATCTCCGACTTCGCCTGGGCCACTTCGTCGATCGAGTCGAAGTTCGCGAGGTGGGCCGGAGCGACGTTGGTGATCGTGGCGACGTCCGGCTCGAAAGCGCGGGACAGCCGCGACAGCTCCCCTCTCGCGCTCATTCCCATCTCGCCGACCATCCACTCCGGTACCCGCGGGAGGTTGATGACCGACATCGGGAAACCGATCGCGCTGTTCTGGTTGCCCGGCGTCTTCTCGACCGCGAATCGGCGAGAGAGGATCGCCGCGGTGAACTCTTTCGTCGTGGTCTTTCCGGAGGAGCCTGTGATCGCGGCGAGTCGGAAGCCCGAGCGCTTCTTGAGAAGAACGGCGAGCGCTGTGAGCGTGGGAACCGGCTCGCGGGCGACGACGACCGGGACCGGTTGCGGCAGAGCTGGGACCCGCTCGCCGAGGATCGCCCGGGCGCCGCGGGCCACGGCGTCGGGAGCGAAGTCGTGCCCGTCCGCACGCGCCCCCTTCATCGCCACGAAGAGCGTTCCGGGCCGGACCGCGCGCGAATCGACCGCGACGCCGGAGAGCTCGACGTCCGACCCACCGGGAAGAGGCAAGTGCGCGGCCGAAGCGACATCGAAGAGCGAGAAGTTCAACGGGCGGCCTTCATCGAGCGGAAATCATCGCCGGGCTCACCGCCTCGACGCGTACTCGGAAGCGACCTCGCGGTCGTCGAATGGAATCGAGCGTTCGCCGATGACCTGGACGCGCTCATGTCCCTTGCCGGCAATCACCACGGCGGTTCCCGGGTTGGCGAGGCCGATCGCCGTACGGATCGCTTCCCGCCGATCGGAGACCTTCAAGTACTTCGTCGCGCCGGAAGCGAGCAGCCCCCGTTCGACTTCGGCGAGGATCGCCTCGGGATCCTCCGAGCGGGGATTGTCCGAAGTCGCGATCGCGATGTCCGACAGACTACCGGCGACTTTCCCCATCGGAGCGCGCTTGCCGCGGTCGCGGTCTCCACCGCAGCCGAAGACGAGGATGATCTTCTTGTCCGTCAGGTCGCGGACTGCGAGAAGCAGCCTTCTCAACGCGTCTTCCGTGTGGGCGTAATCGACGATGATCGGATAAGGCTGTCCCGACGCGACCGGTTCGAGACGCCCCGGAACGCGGGTGACGGACGCGCATCCGTCCGCGATCTCTTGCTCGTTCATACCGAGAGAAAGTCCCGCCGCTGCGGCCCCCACAAGATTATCGGCGTGGAAGCGGCCGAGGAGTGCGGAGGAGACCCGGAAGCGCCCTGCCGGATGGACCACGTCGAGAGACGTTCCCGCGAGATCGCAGCGCACGTCCTGGCCGCGGACGTCCGCTGGCGCTCCGGACGGAGACCACGTGGTCACCGGCGGAGCGGCCTCCGCGGCGAGACGCCGGCCGAAGGCGTCGTCGGCGTTGACGACGGCCGCCGCCCGCGGCTTGCGCATCGAGAAGAGCTTCCTCTTCGCGTCGAAGTAGCCGTCGAGATCGCGGTGGAAGTCCAAGTGGTCCTGCGTCAGGTTCGTGAAGACAGCGACGTCGAAGTGGCAGCCGGCGACTCGGTCGAGCGCCAGGGCGTGCGAGGAAACCTCCATCGCCGCCGCGGGAACCCCCCCGTCCACCATCTCGGCGAGGAGCTCCTGGAGGAGCGGCGCTTCGGGAGTCGTCTGCGGAGCCGGGATCTCGCGCCTTCCGGTGCGGTACGCGACTGTCCCGAGGAACCCGGCGCGGCCGTAGTGGCGCGCGAGAATGCCCTCGAGGAGCATCGCGGTCGTGGTCTTGCCGTTGGTGCCGGTGACGGCGGCGAGCACGAGCTTCTCCGCGGGATTGCCGGCCAACCGGGCGGCGAGACGCGCCAGCGCCTCGCGGGCGACAGGGACGCGGACCCACGGGATCGGAAAAGCCTCCGGCGCGGGGCGCTCCGAGACGACGGCCGCCGCGCCCCGAGCCGCCGCGTCGGCCGCGTGCGCCCAGCCGTCCGCTCTCTCGCCGCGGATGGCGACGAAGAGATCGCCCGGGCGGATCGTTCTCGAGTCCTGCGAGACGCCGGTGATTTCCAGGTCGCGCGCTGCGGAAGAGAAGCTCGAGTCCGGCACAGCCGTCAGGAGCTCCACCAGGTTCACGGAGCCGGCGGCGGCGAGGTCAGCTCCTCCGCCCGGCGCTCGCGGCCCTCTCTCCCGAGAGCCTCTGTCGCTGCGGCAGGTTCGGCAAGACGAAGCTTGCAGGTCGTTCCCGTGCGGACCCGCACCCCGGGCGCGGGGGTTTGTGCGACGACGAATCCGGATCCTTCGATCCTTGCAGAGAGACCGTTGCGGGCCAAGAGCGCGAGCGCCTGGCGCGCGGAGAGGCCGATCGCGGAAGGCACGCCGTCGGCGATCGCTGCCACCGGCTCCGCCGGCAAGACGAAGGCCGGCGGCTCGAACGTGGAGCGCACGGACACCGGGACGACCCCTTCGGGGTAACGGATCTTCTCGGTCGAAGTCGAAGCGAGCAACGTTTCCGGGAGCCTCTGTTCCTCCGGCGCCACGCGGAGGATACCGAGCGCCTGGGACACGACCCGCGAGAACACCGGCGCCGCGATGTCGCCGCCGTAGTACTTCCCGCCCTTCGGCTCTTCGATCAGCACCAGCCCGACGATCCGCGGATTTTCGCTCGGCGCGAACCCGACGAACGAAGAGACGTAACGGCCCGCCTGGTATCCGCCGATCCCCGCCTTCTGCGCCGTGCCCGTTTTGCCCGCGACCACGAATCCCGGGATCGCCGCCTTCTTGCCGGTCCCCCGCTCGACCGCGCCGACCAAGAGGTTGCGGACCGTGCGTGCCGTCGCCTCCGAGAGGACGCGCTGCGGCGGTGAGGGAACCACGACCTCCACACGCCCGTCGGGGTGAACGACGCGCCGGACGAGACTCGGGCGCACGAGCCGGCCGCCGTTGGCGATCGCAGCGGCGACACGGGCGAGCTGGAGGGGCGTGACGGAGACCTCCTGGCCCATCGAGATCGTCGCGTTGGAAAGTGCGGACCAGCGCTCCGGCCGCCGGAAGATCCCCGCGTTCTCACCGGGAAGGTCCACTCCGCTTGCTCGTCCGACTCCCAACGCGGTGGCGCCCTGCCAGAGCCGCGCGGGGCCGAGCCTCAGCCCGACTCGAATGATTCCGACGTTCGAAGAGTGCTCGAAGACCTCGGCGAGCGTCAATGCGCCGAAATGTTTTCCGTCGTGCTCGGAAATGACCGTGTTCCCGACGCGGATCGTTCCGTTTCCGGTATCGATCATTTCGTCCAGAGTGACGAGAGAGTTCTCGAGGGCGAGCGCGCCGGTCACGATCTTGAACGTCGAGCCAGGCTCGTACGCATCGGCGATCGCGCGGTTGCGTCGGGCTTCTCCCGTGTAACGGCCGTAGTCGTTCGGGTCGAAGGAGGGGGCGGTCGCCATCGCCAGGATTGCGCCGTCCGAGGGATCGAGAAGAATTGCGACGCCCGACCGGGCCTGTGCCTCGAGGACGGCGGCGGCGAGCTCTCGTTCCACGGCGAACTGGATCCCCGAGTCGAGCGACACGAAGAGCGACGCGCCTTCCTGCGGCGGTCTCCCGTTCGGCGCTTCCGCTTCTCCGTAGGTCGAGCGGCGCGCGTCGGTGAGCGCGACGATCTCTCCCGGCTTGCCGCGGATCGTCGCGTCGTAGAAGTGCTCGAGACCTGCGAGCCCCTTGTCGTCGGTGCCGACGTAGCCGAGGACCGCCGCGGCGAGCCTTCCCTTCGGGTACGACCTCTTCGTTTCGGTGACGAAGTGCACGCCGGCGATCTTTTGGGCGCGCAGTTCCGTTGCGGTCGCGCGGTCCAGCTTTCGGCCGAGCCAGACGAAACCTTTCTTCTGGGTCAAACGGGCCCGGATCGTCGACTCGGACTGACCGAGATACCCCGCCAGGATGCGTGCCGCCGCCGACGGGTCGCCCACCTCGTCCGGGATCGCATAGACCGACGACGCTTCGACGGAGACTGCGAGCGGCCGGCCCTCGCGATCGAAGATCGATCCGCGCAGCGGGGAAACTTCGATCCGGCGCTCCTGCTGACGCTGTGCGCGGGCACGGTAACGGCCGCCTTCGGCGAGCTGGAGCTCCGCCAGACGCGCGACGACGACCGACGCCCAGAGCGAGAGGAAGATGACGAGGAACCGGACGCGACCGAGACGAACGAAGTTCACCGGACTCCCCTTTCCCGCGTTTCGACATACTGAATCTGTCCCGGCCGCGGGGGCGCAAGCCCCTTGCGGATCGCAACCGACTGGACACGCTCGGGCGAGGACGCTCGCGCGAGTTCCGCCCGGAGACGGCGGTTTTCCTCGAAGAGCTCCGCATGTTTCCGCGTCCGCGCCCCGCGCGCATAACCGACGCGCACCGTTTCGACGTGCAGCGCGGCCCAGCCGAGGAGCGCGCAAGCCACCGGCAGCGCGGCCACGAGCAGGGTTGCCAGCTCGCGCCCGCGGCGGCGGTCGCGCTCGCGCGTCAGGTGCAGATTTTCGACGCGCTTCGACTGGACGTAGGGGGTTGAGCTCAAACGGCCGCCCCCTCCGAGGAGACCTTTTCGGCCGCGCGAAGGCGCGCGCTTCGAGACCGAGGGTTGCGCCTCACCTCCGAATCCTTCGGCCGGATCGGACGGCGGGTCAGGACGAGGAGGGCGCGGCGCGCGCCGCAGACGCAGACCGGGAGCTTCGGCGGGCAGAGGCAGACGCCCGATTCCTTGCGGAACGCGTCCTTCACCATGCGGTCCTCCAGGGAGTGATAGGAGATGATCGCGAGCCGCCCGCCGGCGTTCAGCCTTTCGACCGCCGCGGCGAGGAATCGCGAGAGCGACTGGAGCTCCTCGTTGACCTCGATGCGCAGCGCCTGGAAGACGCGGGTCGCCGGATCGATCTTCTCCCGATCCCCCTTGACCCGGGCGACGATGCGGGAGAGTTGCCGGGTCGTCGTGATCGGCCCCCGGGACCGCTCCTCCAGGATTGCGCGCGCGATTTTGTTCGCCATCCGTTCCTCCCCGTATTCGAAAAAAATTCGACTCAGCTCTTCGGCCGAAGCGCTCGCCACCACGTCGGCGGCGCTGCGGCCGGATCGGGACATGCGCATGTCGAGCGGACCGTCGCGGCGAAAGGAGAACCCGCGCGAAGGCTCCTCGAGCTGCATCGACGAGAGCCCGAGATCCGCGAGGATCGCTTCGGGAGTCGGGAAGCCTTCGAGCTCGGAAGCGAGATCGCCGAAGTTCGCCTGGGCAAAACCCACGCGGTCGCCGAACGGGGCGAGCCGCTGGCGGGCGACCGCCAGGGCGTCGGGGTCCCGGTCGAGCGCGAGGAGACGAACTTCCGGACCCGCCTCGAGGAGGGCTCGCGCGTGGCCGCCCGCTCCGGCGGTCGCATCCACGAAAAAGCCGCCGCGCTCGGGGGCGAGCAGCTCGACGACCTCGCGGACGAGGACCGGAGTGTGTGGAGCTCTTTCAATGCTCTCTCTCTCCACTCTCTTCTTTTCTCGTCCGACGTCTCACGTCAGGGCCTTCGACAGCTCGTCGTAGTCCTCGGGCGAGAAGTCCTCCGTCGTCAGACGACTCGACAGCGCGCCGCGATCGGAAACGACTAAGTGGTCGATGTTCCCGGTGACGACGACCTCGGCCGGCAGCTTCGCGGCGTCGCGAAGAATCTGGGGGATGAGCACGCGCCCCTGCCCGTCGAGAGCCGCGTCCTGACCGTAGTAATTGACTCGCTCCAAGAACTTGTTCTTCGCGCGGTGAACCGCCGGGAGCACCGCGAGCTTCTCTTCCAGGGCCCGCCACATCGCGAGGGGGTAGAGAAGAACGTTCTTGCCGTGGATCGAGGTGACGAAAAGCTCCGGTCCGAAGGCCTCTTCGATCTGGGCACGGAAGACGCTCGGGACCTTGAGACGGCCCTTTTCGTCGACACTTGCCAGAGCGCTCCCGCGAAAGCGATCCATCGTTCAATAGGCGCAGCGATCCGAAGATCGTTGCCACTTTCTCCCACTTTTACCCAGATTGGGCCACTTGCGGGCGATGTTAGGGGTCCCAACTTTTTTAGTCAAGAAAAAGGAATTCCCTAAAAAAATTAGGGGCGAAAGTCGAGCGCAATGAATGTCGATCGGCCTTCGCGGGCGATTGCACTCGTTCTAGTGCATTGCATCTCCACAGGTTGCGGTCGTACGACCTCGCGAGCCCAAGCGGTCGTCGCCAAAACTTAGATTTCCCGTATTGAACGGAGTTCCGAAACCTTATAACCGGCTCCCCGGGCGTGAGTCGCGGGTCCTAGATCACGCCTCCGGGTGCCAGCTGCTCGTCATTTCGAGCCAGAGCGCGAGTCCCCGATGAGCGCCGAACCGCGAGTAGCGCCGAGCGATCGCGCCGTCCGTCGAAGACGCGGGACCGGGATAGAGCTTTCGATATTGCTGCCGAGTCCAGGAGTCGAGAGCGAAGAAGTCGTGCCGGCCGAGTATCCGCATCAACCCTTCCGCGGC